>JBBRGW010000289.1:0-5823 GCA_038223525.1 Pirellulales bacterium | reverse complement strand
CATATGGTCATGAAGCACAAGCGTGCGATCAAAGTTCTACCCAAATCGAAGCTTGGCAACAACAGCTACCTTGAGCGTTTTCAACGCGAAGCCAAAGCGATCGCCTCGCTCAATCATTCCAATATTGTTCGCGCTTTCGATATCGACAATGATAAGGACACGCACTACCTGGTAATGGAGTACGTCGATGGCGCGGATATGCAAACCTTGGTACGCAAACACGGCCCTTTGCCTTTTGCCGTGGCTGCAGATTACATCGCCCAATCTGCTCGCGGATTGCACCACGCACACGAAGCCGGTTTGATCCATCGCGATGTGAAACCCGCCAACATCCTGATCAACAAAAAGGGGGTCGTAAAAGTTCTCGACCTTGGACTCGCCCTGTTCTCCGACGAGACCGATCCGTCGCTCACC
Source organism: Pirellulales bacterium (assembly GCA_038223525.1). Classification (GTDB taxonomy): domain Bacteria; phylum Planctomycetota; class Planctomycetia; order Pirellulales; family Pirellulaceae; genus JBKCUI01. The sequence goes on along the minus strand of JBBRGW010000289.1, from coordinate 5,409 downwards.
ATGGAGTACAACGACAAAGTTCTCGGCACTGCAGATTATTTGCCACCCGAACAAGCCATCAATAGCCATAAAATCGATAGCCGTGCAGATATGTACGGGCTAGGCTGCACGCTTTACTTTCTTTTGACCGGCCATGCCCCGTTCCCCGAAGGAAGCATTCAAAGCCGAATCATTCGTCACCAAAACTCAATGCCGCCAGATATTCGCAAGGATCGTCCCGATTGCCCAGGCGAATTGGATGGCGTCTGCGTCAAAATGATGCAAAAGGATCCTAGATTCCGTTACGCAAACTGCTTACAAGTGGCCGAGATCCTCGAAGCCTGGTTGGTCAAGTACCGCAAGGAAACAGAAAGCGATCCGTCCAAAGCAAAGAACAATAATCTCACCGTTACCGACTTGCTCGACGAACGGACCAAGAAGTCCAAACACGATGTCGATACAGTTAGTAACAAAGGGAACAGTTCGGTCGTGATGCTGTCCGCTTCGGATAGCGGCGTTCTCCGCGCTATCGCCAAAAGCGAGGCGTCAACAGTCGATAGCAAAATCGATCTCGTACACGATTCAAACGCACCGAATGCGAAAAAATCCAAGAGCAATGCGATCTCCAAAGCTACCTCGCCGATTTCTACTCCTCAAAAACGGAACGCAGGCGGTTCGTCACCGTTGCTCAAGACGATCGAAAAGTCCGTACCCGAAAAACACTCTACAAAGCCCAGCACCCCTGCACCATCCAAATCGGCGGGTAGCAAGGTCGCAAAGGCTAAGTCGCGATCCAATGTTCCTGTGCTCGTTGCGGCCGGGGTCGTAACGATTATTTTGTTTGCGGGCATCCTGTTCGCAGTCTTTGCAAATCGATAACTCGATAAGCGGCACTGCACAGGTAAGTGAGCAAAACACGTAGGCGAGTCTCTCCGAGACTCGCAGAAATCAGCGTCTCGGAGAGACACTGCTACGTGAATTAGACGAAGAAACTTCTGCGCAGGTGCTTAACTCGATCAAACTGTCATCGCGCCTTACTAAAGTAAACGGTCGATTGAAACAATCTTCTTTCTCCTCGGATGCGATGGAATACCATGCAAAACCAAGCTATGAGACTCGCCTGCCTTGCGCTCCTGCTCGTTTCGCAATCGGCCCTTGCTCAGAATAAACCAATCGATCTCGACCCTATTAAAGAGTCGGTCCTCAACGCTTCGCAGCTTCTCAAAGAGGGAAAGATCGTCGATTGCGTCGACCTGATCGAAAAAGCCACCGCCAAGATCCAAGAACTGGCGAAGTCTGCACCTGCAAGCGAAATGGCAGACATCAAGAAAGTTCACGCTGAACTTGCCAAGACACAACAACTGCTTGCAGTCCAAGGAGCCGAACTTACCGATCTGCCCTCCTGGGAGTCGATATTGAAAGCGAAGAAGGCGAGCACGAGCAAGAAACCCGATGAAAAGAAACCTACTACGCCTTCAACCTCAAGCGATTCCGGAGCGATCAGTTTTTCAAAGGACATCGCACCTTGGCTCGTCGAGCAGTGCTCCCGCTGCCATATCAACGCCGAACGAGGCGGTTTCTCCCTCGCCACTTTCTCCACTATCGTTAAAGGATCAAAAAGCGGCATCGTACTATTCCCCGGCGATGCAATCGGCAGTCGACTTGTAGAAACGATTGAGACTGGAGACATGCCTCGCAACGGCAACAAAGTCACTCCAGAGAATCTCGCAAAGCTAAAGCGGTGGGTCAAAGAAGGCGCCAAGTTCGACGGCCCATCTCCCGATGCTCCGCTTGTTTCGCTTGTCGGCGCCAATTCGACCACCACTGCCGCAAATGCGACGAAACCCGAAGCTCAGAAAATCGCCGAACCAACTGGAAAAGAAAGCGTCAGCTTTGCACGAGATGTCGCTCCGCTGCTGATCGCAAATTGCAATGGTTGTCATTACAACCCAACCCGTGTGAGCGGTGGTCTACAGTTCAATATGTTCACTCAAATACTCAAGGGTGGAGAAAGCGGCCCAATCGTCGTGCCCGGGAAACCAGACGAAAGTCTGCTCATTCGAAAGCTAAAGGGAACCGAGGGAGCTCGCATGCCGATGGGCAGAGCACCATTGGCCGAATCCCAAATCCAACTCGTTGCCACATGGATCAAAGAGGGTGCGACCTTCGATGGACAAAACAAAGACGCCAAGCTCGATCAAGTCGTCGGACAAGCGTTTGCGGCCAAAGCATCACATACCGAACTGATGGCTAAGAGAATCGAACGCTCTCGCGAACGATGGAAAACCGCGTTCCCAAAAAGTGAGCCAGACGAAGCGATCGACGAACTCTTTCACGTGATTGGAAACATTGGAGACGAGAGCACAAAAACGCTACTTGCTCAGGCGAACGCGGTCGCTTCGCAAATTCGAAAGCTCCTAAAACTCCCAAACAAGGAGCCGTTGATCAAAGGTGGCGTGACCATCTTTGCACTGAAACAGCGGTACGACTACAGCGAATTCGGCAAAATGATCGAGAGCCGTACCTTGCCAGCGGAATGGTCCAGTCATTGGCGAAAAGAAGTCCTGGATTGTTATGTTGCGATCGTCGTGGATAAAGCCGAAACGAAAATCAATGAAACCTCACTCTTGCAACAATTGACGAGCCTTTGGGTCGGTTCTCACGACGGAGTACCGAGATGGTTCGCGGAAGGGGCCGGTCGACAAGCACTGGCCTTGGCTGTCGGCCCCAACGACCTACGTGTGCAGCCATGGCTTAAACGCATCCCTGCCTCGATGGAGCAAATGAAAACCCTCAAGTCCCTCTCCGATGGAACTATGAATGACGAAGCTCTAGCCACTATCGGCTTTGGTGTCATTCGAACGATGTACGATTCGAAAATGAAATCACAATACGAATTGATTTTGAGGGGGCTTGCTGGCGGCACGGGGTTTGAACAAGCGACCGCAAAATCCATTGGATCCATGGATCTGTTTTTGCAGAAACTGCTGGGCAAGAGCAAGTAATCGTTACGTAAAGGTCTCTCTCAGCTAGTGTGACCTACCGATGGTCGCACCTGCCAGGCGCGGCTCAGCAGGACCGAAATACAATCTGCCATTCCTCCCTTTTCAATCGTACCTAACCCAATATGAAAACGCTCACGCTCCTCTGCACGCTTAGTCTTTTGTTTCCATGCAAATATCTGGTAGGGGAAGACCCCAAACCCTCGACGGAACAACAAGCAACGGAAAAACAATCAGCCAAAACACAAGCAACCCAAAGGCAAGCGGATCGATGTAGATCTATTCTTGAGTCGTCGATTATCGACTTCTATCTATCCGACTGCGTGGACCGTGAGCACGGCGGATACTATCAAGAGCTCGACGAAAACGGGACGTTCCGCCCAGGTGAAAAGTTCCTTACTTTGCAAGCGCGTCAACTTTGGTTTTTTAGTACGTTGTCCGTTGCAAACATTCGTCGCGAGGCTTCTCTGGATGCTGCGAAACAGGGCTATGCGTTTATTCAAAAATACTTTCGCGATCCGGAACTGGGTGGTTATTACTCCAAGGTAACACGCGAAGGAAAGATTATCGATGGACGCAAGCACGCATACTTGAACGCCTTCGTTATCTACGCTTTGGTCGAATACTACCGGGCTACGCATCAGCCGGAGGTTCTGCAGCAAGCAATGGATTTGTTTAAAACTTTGGAAGTCCGCTCGCACGACGCAAAGCACCTCGGTTACGAGGAGTTCTTTACCTCGGACTGGCAGATAATCAGCAATCCTAAGGAGTCAGGCTACGTGGGTGCCATTGGAGTTAAGACCTACAATACACACTTGCACGTGATGGAAGCGTTCACTAGCCTCTATCGAGAGACTCGAGATCCATTGGTCGGCATTCGGCTCAGCGAGATGATCGAAATCAATATCAAGACGGTCAAGCATCCCGACTATCCCTGCAACATTGACGCTTGGTATCCTGACTGGACCATCGTCAATACACCTCAAAATCTGCGGGCTAGCTACGGTCATGACATCGAATGTGTTTGGTTGGTTCTCGATGCGGTCGATGCGCTGGGGCGGCAACCACACACCGTTCGCGACTGGGCTAAATCAATATGCAACTACTCGATCGAAAAAGGTTACGATACCACGCATCACGGCTTCTTTTACTCGGGCCCTCTCGGCAAATTGGCGGATGATCGAATGAAGGAATGGTGGCCACAATCCGAGGCCTTGGTCGCCATGCTTACGATGGAAAAGCTCACGGGTGAGTCACGTTATCGAGAGCTTTTCGATGAAACCCTCGACTTTGTAGAAAAACATCAAGTTGCACCGAAAGGGAGCTGGTGGGCAACCCTTCAAGAGGATGGTTCGCTTGGTTCCAACCGCTCACGTACGAGCTTGTGGCAAGGAGCATATCACAACGGGCGCGCCATGCTCGTTTGCGAAAAGCTTTTAGCAAAGAGCGAAGACAAGTTGGGTTCCAATCGCTCCAACGGGGTGAGCCCCTCAGAGACTTTCAGAATTTGGCCCGCTGGGAAAATGCCGGGCCAATCTAGGGCTAACTCTGCGGAACCGGAATTCGTTATCTCGGATCGGCGAAGGCCCTTCTACCAAATCTCCAACGTATCCGAGCCAACCGTCGCAGTCTTTTTAGCTTCGGAGCCGAAACGAACGGGCTCATCGGTTTTGGTATGCCCAGGGGGAGGAATGCAACGGCTTGCTTACGAACACGAAGGGCTCGAAATCGCAGACTGGCTGAACCCGATGGGAATTTCCGTTTTTGTACTTAAGTACCGAGTTCCGGGGCCTTCGTCGACTGCGTTACTTGATGCACAACGAGCCGTGGGGCTAATTCGTCAGAGTGCAGACCGATTCCAAATCGACCCCGACCGAATTTCTGCAATGGGATTCTCGGCAGGGGGTGAAGTTGCGTTGTTACTCGCGACCCACTTCGCCGAGCGTGGATATGAATCGATCGACGATGCGGACAAATTGTCGTGTCGTCCCACCAATGCTTGCTTGCTCTATACCGGCGGGATCAAACGCGGCAATGAGCTTCGGCCGGACATCGCCAGCAAACTGGATCCAAGGTCGACACCCCCCATGTTCATCGCGCATGCTTTCGGCGACGACAGCATAAATAGCTTGGCGCTCGCTTGGCAACTCAAAGTGGCCGGCATCCCTTGCGACGTGCACATCTATCAAGAAGGTGGACACGGTTTTGGCGCCCGCGACAGCGGTTTGCCACTCAACGGTTGGAAAAATAGTTACCTCCAATTCATCGCGGCGCAAGGGTTTTTGGACAAGCCATTCCTGGGACCGTACGCAGACAAGCTTGCAGCGATGCTTCCCGGAAACGAATCCATCAAACGGTTATCGACAGACCATCAAAACTTGACCTTTGCTGATGGATATGCCGTTCAGCGACGGCTTGTGAAGCAGCA
>JBBRGW010000288.1:0-5838 GCA_038223525.1 Pirellulales bacterium | reverse complement strand
CAGTCGGCAGATCTATTGGAGTCTCCGCTTTGCTTGATTCGGGCGTTACAATCGGAACAGCAGGAGCCGCTCCTTCGAGGCTTCCTCCGAGGCTTCCCATCTCGTTGTCTGTGCCACCCATGCCACCCATTCCTGTACCTGATTTTTCGGAACTTGCGGATGATGGAGTGGTTGCAATATTGAGCTTTTCTGGCAGATACCAAAAGCAAGTCAAAGCGCACAAAACGATCCAAAGCAACACGGCAACCGCGGTGATTCTCGTGAAAATATCGCCTGCTTTAACGCCGAATGCACTGGCTCCACCCGCTCCACCCAAAGCTCCAGTTAGTCCACCGCCTCGGCCGCGCTGAAGCAAAATGATAAGCACGATAAACAGCGATATAAGAAAAAGAACTGGACCAAAGAAGTATTGGGACAGATACGCCAAGGGAAAATACACAGCTGAAATCTCCTCGCCAGCATCGAAAAATCACAAAATCACAACAAGCCTATCCAAGGCAAGCCGAAATGTAGCAAATTGCAAGCTCTTTGTTGAGAGCCATTTCGGCTTTTTCCGTCCATTCGCACCTCATTAGCCGCTTGATTCAACAGATTAGCGCGAAACCATTGCGATCTCTCGCGCTCACCCTCCTAAGCTTAGGCGACGTGATTCGGTCCTTAGGCGACGCGACTCTTTGACCGGACCGGCAGCATGTCCTAAATAGTCTTAAGCCCCTTCCGCTCACATACGCACCTTTCGATTTGCTAGCGTTAGCACGGAGAGGTTGTTGACACGAAAATTCAGTCTGCTACGCTTCCATCTTACCAATTTTACGCAAAGCCCCTAACCGGCAATGTCTGCCAATGGTACATGGCATTCGGAGCGGCTCGGAGCGCCAGAGATGTTTCTGGCAGATTAGGTCCATAAATCAGGAAGTACATCGTGGCGTTGCGTGGATCAAGTTTTGTTTTCTCGGGAGGAATATTTTTATGAACACAGTTCGATTCGCATCACTAGCGTTGGCAGCGTTTGCTGTAAGCTTCGGATCAGTAGCAATGGCAGATTGCGGCGGTTGCGGCGGACGACAAGGCCTTTTGGCTAAGTTGCACGCTAAAAAAGAAGCCGGATGCAACGGTGGTGGCTTGATCGCCAAGATCAAGGAAAAAATGGCTAGCAAGTGCAGCGGCGCTCCATCCTGCTGTGCACCAGCACCATCTTGCTGCCCAGCTCCAGCTCCAGTTTGCGCAGTACCAGCTCCAAGCTGCGGTTGTGCTGCTCCAGCACCATCGTGCGGTTGTGCAGCACCAGCACCAAGCTGTGGTTGTGCAGCACCAGCACCAAGCTGCGGTTGTGCAGCACCAGCTCCAGCTCCAAGCTGTGGTTGTGGCGCTTCGATGTCGATGCCAATGGAGTCCTACGTTTCGGCCCCATCCGTATCGTCCGGTTGCAGCTCCTGTGGAACAACTATGGATGCTGGCGTTATCAGCACTTCCACAATCGTTCCACCAGCTCCAGCTCCAGCTCCAGCAGCACCTGCTGCTCCAGCATCGGTTAGCGACAAGGCTCCAGCAGCGTAAGCTGTTTGAACCCATTGCAAATCCGTCCCACTCGGGGCCGAGTTGCTTTTGAAGAACTTGAACCGAGTTGCAATTTCCTTTGAAATTCAACTCGGTTTTTTCGTTTTTGCAATGTACCGTAGGATGGACCATTGTCCCGTCACCTTCGCACTGACCCTCCTTTCTCGCCTACCCAACTGCTAATTCTTCCTTGAGCAAAACCATTCTCTCGCAAAAATCCATTCCTTGCACCAGCCCAAAGCAAATGAGTTTGCCAAGGCAAATCTGCATTTCTACTCTGCTGATCATGCATTTGGTTTTCATCGTGCTAACCTACGCTACAAACTGGCGACGCTCTTCGCTCGAGGATAAGGTCCTCGTGTCGATGCAGCCCTATTTGATCGGTCTCAATTGGTACCAAGAAATGTTGCCGATCGAGTGGGTATCCGAAAACTACAAACCAGGGGGCGTCCGAATCACAATCGAAAACGCCAATGCACCGAATTCTTGGACGTCTATCCTCGATTTGACCTCAAGCCATTCGGCACGATCAAAAATCGAGAGAGTGATCCATGTCTCCTCCGAATTGGCCAGCGCAGAGGATCTTCAGGGACTAACTTGCCTGTTAAAATCCGTCGTTTTGCATTTGGAGAAGGGGCGTTCACCCAACGCCCCAATCGTTACCAGGATCCGGCTAGAAAAGGTCGTCAACGCGAATGCAACGGACAACGCAACAAGCGATGCTACGGGTGACGTTCTCTACGAAGCATCCTTGGCCCGATTTCCAAGCGGCGAATTTGGCTTCATTCCGAAAGTGGAAAGCCATCGATCCGTTCGGGCTAACGAAGCGATCGGGGTGAATCCATGATTTCTTCTTGGCGAACCACAGCGAGATGGTGGTGCGATACTTGGTTTGCGCCACTCGCCCCGAGATATCTTGCGGCGGTTCGAATTGGTGCCGGACTAGTTGCTTTTATTCACTTTGTGGCTCTGCTGATCAGTGGCAATGAGCTGTTAGGACCGAACGGTTGGTTCGATGTCGACGCGGGTCGATACCTGATCGGAAATGAGGTGGCCGGGACCGGCAGCGTCTACCGTTGGTCTCCGCTTTATCGGTATCCAGGAAGCGTATCGTCCTTTGCCGGACTCGGCCTGCTCGCCAGTCTCGCAACTATTGCAGGCATCGGTTCCCGTTTAGCGCCTCTGCTCGCCTGGATTTGTCTCTGCACATTTCAACAACGCGCTCCGCTCTTAACACTTTTGTACGAGCCTTTGCTAGTCGCCCTAATGGCCTACTTGATCGTCGAACCCGGACGAACAACCTGGAGTATAAAACCGGGACTTTCGAGCGGAGAACCGCGATCGAGTGTCCGGATCACGCGGAATCTAATCGTGTGTCATTTTTGGATTTGGATCGCTTTCAGTTTGTGCAGCATGCTGGCCAACCCCGTTTGGTGGAACGGCCAAGCTGCCTGGCAATTAATGCAACCAGCCGGCGGTTGGCTACCGAATTCAGAGGGCTGGCAATGGCTGGGGCAATGGCTTACCCATTGGGTAATCGTTACTCAAGCGGCCATTCTATTTTGTATGCTGCACAGCCCCTTGCAATGGTTGGGTAGATGGATGACTTACCTTTTCCTTCTTGCCGTGCTTTTACTGCTCGGCGACTGGATGTATGCTTCAATTCTTCTTGTTGCGAGCCTAGCCGTTTGGCCCATCCCTATCCCCCGCCAAAAAACCTTACCAAGCTAAAGTCATGACTTATCCAACCAATGCGGTTTCTCGACGAAAGTTCCAACAAGCGGCCGTTGCCGTAGCCTCCGCTTCTGCTATCGCAATGGCAGCCACGCCATCTTCACTTATCGCAGCCTCTCCGACGACCAATTCTGCTACCTCAGCAACCAGGATCAAAACCTTGAAATATTGCCTCAACACAAGCACCATTCACGGCGAAGTCGTTCCAATCGTCGAACAAATCGCCATCGCAAAAAAAGCGGGTTACGATGCGATCGAGTTCTGGTTGCGAGACATCAATAAATACACATCCGAAGGTGGAACACTTCCCGATCTCAAGAAACGAATCATCGACGCCGGCTTGACCGTAGAAAGTTCGATCGCCTTTGCCAATTGGATTGTCGATGACGAAGAGACTCGCAAGAAAGGGCTGGAGCAGGCCCGCAAGGATATGGATACGGTCACAGCCATCGGAGGTGTTCGAATGGCAGCACCACCAGCGGGCGCGACCAATTCAGGACCGCTCAATCTAGACCAAGCTGGAGAACGCTATCGTGCCCTTTTGGAAATTGGCAAGGCAGCTGGGTGCATCGCGCAGCTCGAGGTTTGGGGCTTTTCCAAAAATCTATCGAAGCTCTCGGAAGTGCTCTACGTCGCGGCCGCAGCCCAACATCCGGACGCTTGTATCTTGCCAGATATCTATCACTTGTACAAAGGTGGCTCCTCATTCCATGACTTGAACTTGCTTTCTGGAAAGAAGATTCATGTCTTTCACATGAACGACTATCCAGACATGGCGCGCGACAAAATCAATGACGCAGATCGAGTCTACCCTGGTGATGGGATCGCACCAGTCACCCAAATCTTATCGACGGTTTTCGCAAGCGGATTCGATGGCGTTCTGTCGATCGAATTGTTCAATCGAACCTACTGGGCCCAAGATCCAAACCTGGTCGCCGCTAAAGGACTCGAAACGATGAAGCTCGCGGTATCAAAAGCGAAGTGATCGCTAAGCACGAGCCTTTCGCTGTTTCGGCCGATTGGGTTCTACCCATCGACTCGCCTCCAATCCAGAACGGATGGGTCGTCATTCGCAGCGGTCTTGTCGAATTCGTCGGAGGCCAACTCCCAGCGATTTTCAAACCGGCAATACGGTTCCATCTGAACGGCTTTGCGATCTTGCCAGGGCTCATCAATGCTCATTGCCACCTTGAATTTAGCGATCTAAAGCAACCTCTTCCATCGGGCAACTCTTTTGCAGATTGGATTGGAAGTCTATTGGCATACCGTCGAAGTCTCGGAAACTCCAGTGCTGCGTCTAGCAATTCAAAACGTGAAGCGATTACGTCCGGCATTCGCGAGTCCTACGCTGCGGGAGTTCGTTGGATTGCAGACATGACTACGCAACCTTGGGAACGAGGATGGATCGCACATGCTGTTGAATCAGCTCTCTCGGATCTATCACCTCTGTTTTTCCCCGCCGCTCCCATCGTAATGGAACCCTGTGTCGAGATCCTAGACATTGTCAAATCGAAATTCAATGAGTCTCACCATTTTGCTGCGGAACAACTGTCTGCACCGATGAGCGAGTGTATCGCGGACATAGGATACGCACCACACGCACCCTACACTACCTCACTCTCCGCGACCCAAAAATGCGTCGAACTGTCGAGCACCCATCGACGACTTGTGACCATGCACTTAGCTGAGTCTGCCGACGAGATCGAGTGGCTTAAGCACCACAGCGGCGGTTTTGCTAACTTGCTTGGCCCAATTCTTGGTGATGACTATTTCGAAGGGTTGGGACAAATTTCCGAATATCTTGATGTGCTTACCACAGCACCACGGGCATTGATTGCGCATGGGAATTATTTGGCGGAAAAGGATTTGCATGTCCTGGCAAGTCGATCGCAAAGGATGGCAATCGCACACTGCCCTCGCACGCATCGTCATTTTGGACATCTCCATGATTCACTCCAAAAGTACCCACTGGCTGGACGCATTTCCCTCGGAGTGCGGCACTTGCTCGGCACCGATTCAAGGGCTTCAAATCCCGATTTGAATATTTGGAGCGAAGCGAAACAGGTTCATGAGAATCATCCTGATGTCTCCTCGAAAAAGATACTGAACATGATCACTCACGATGCAGCCAATTTTTTGGGAATAGAGGAGCGATATGGTACTGTCCGGAGCGGTATCCCAGCATTGCTAACGGCCATTAAGCTAGAGAGTGAGTTCCAATCATCTCGCAAATCGTTTACATCGGATCAGGTCTACGATGTGGTACTTGGACCAAAAACAACTTCGGCTCCACTAGAACTGGTACTAAGCAACGATGCACTAGTAACCAAGGAAACACTATCAGGCGGAATGCGTTAGACACCGTAGTGGACGAGGCTACGAGTCCTGAACTGCGGGCTGTCGTTAGTCGTGCCGTGTAGCCTAAAAACCTGAACGAACCGCCGCACAAGGAGGTCGTACAGCTTTTAAGTTGTTGCCAGGGCTGAATTTGCGGCCTCGATCAGTAGACGTCGAACGGTCATCAGGTTCAGTACGAAGATCGCTAAA
>JBBRGW010000287.1:0-5880 GCA_038223525.1 Pirellulales bacterium | reverse complement strand
CATGCACTTCCATGAATGCCGCACCTGGCTTCGGATTGAACTGATGCATTTGCTCTCGAATCTCTTTGATCAAGTCGATCGAGTAGCCCGTCTTTTTTTGAATGACGGGCAGGCGGTTCTCTGCCAAGTCATCAAGATGCTGCGAGATCAACGTTCGCATCTCTTCTACCAATCGCATTTCGGGTCGCAATTGATTGAGCAAACACTCACGGAGATTGCGAGCACCCACTCCCGCGGGCTCAAGTGTTTGAACAATCAGCAAGGCTTTCTCAGCCAATGCTATATCCGAAGCCTTGTGGTCCGGCGGCAAAATGTCCGCCAAAGAAGTTTTGAGATACCCGCCATCACGAGCGTCCAAACAGGAAATAATCCGTTCGGCAATCCGCTCAATATCGTCGTCGATGTCCATTTCGGCGAGCTGGTGTAGCAGGTAATCATTGAGCGACTCGGGCCGTTCGGCGGCATTCGCCATCAAATCATGAGCGCGATCGCCATCTTCTGAAATTCGACTGCTCGAACGACGGAAATCGTCGAACGTGTCGGGCATATCGTTATCCATGTTGGCCAGTCGCTCGAAATCCTCGGCATTGGACTGGTTGTCTTTAACAATAAGTTCTTTTTCGTCTTCGGTTCGCGAAGCGGTCGGGCTCTCCTCATCCGAGGGCTCCTCGTCTGGAAGCGTTTCGTCCCGCTCCTCAACCTCCAACATAGGGTTCTCGTTCATTTCCTGTTCGATGCGTTCTTGTAGCGCCAAAATAGGGAGCTGCAAAATCTCCATCGACTGGATCATCCGTGGGGCCAGTTTTTGGGTCTGAATCTGACGTGCTTCGAGTCCGAACGACAGACGCATAATGGTGGAATCCGTTTAAACAGTTAGTTGAAGAGAGTGTAGGCCAATGCAAATTGCGAACTGGCTATGTGAGTTGTCGAAAAGGTTTGGGTGGGCCGCCATGGCTCGCCAGTATCTCTACTGTATCACCTGACCCACCGTAAGTGCAGACTTGACGTGTGAATAAATTGCGATATTGGAACGTGATTTGCTAGAATTTGTGTTTTCTGCGACTTGTACGACCTTTTGTATAGATATTACAGGCAAAATACCGCAATGCATGAACCCAATGCCCCGCTAGGAACTCCGCTGGATCTAACAATTCGAGATTTACAGAGCAGGGTAGACAGTTGGATAAAAGGGATCGGCGTCCGTTACTTTTCGGAACTGACCAATCTCGCCGTATTGGTCGAAGAGGTCGGTGAGCTTTCCAGAATTATCGCCCGAACATACGGTGATCAAAGTTTCAAAAAATCGGATGCTGCCTATAGTCTACAAGACGAGATGGCTGATGTCCTTTTTGTTCTGGTCTGCTTGGCCAATCAGACGGGAGTCGATTTAACCAAAGCGGTTCACGAAAACCTTGAAAAAAAAACGCATCGGGATGCGGATCGTCATCGAAACAACCCAAAACTCCAATAGAAACCGAAAGCTAAACCATGAGCCTCACCATTATGCGCAGAATCAAATTCTGTGCCGGACACCGCTTATTTCAACACGGCGGTAAGTGCGAGCATTTCCACGGTCACAATTATGTGGCTGACTTTTTTGTCACTGGCGACACACAGGATTCTGTCGGAAGAGTGATGGACTTCGCGGAACTGAAATCGAAATGCAAAGGTTGGATCGACGAAAACTGGGACCATAGTTTCTTGGTTTGTGATCAAGACGACAATGCAATCTCTGCTCTTCGGATGGTAGAACCGTGCCGACTCTTCGTCATGCCATACAATCCAACCGCCGAAAACATGGCAAAATACTTGCTCGAGGAAGTCTGTCCGATGCTTTTGAACGGGACTGGAGGAGTCGCACAGCGGGTACGTATTTGGGAAACCGACGAGGCGTTTGCGGAAGCGTCCATCGATGTGCATGACAAACTGGTCGTTTCAAGCTACGATGCAGCACAGGTATGATGCCGTATGCCTAAGTTCGCTCCGAAAGCGAGACGGCCTCAAAGGCAACGGAGGTCGAACCGTAAAAGTGAATTCGAATAGCCAGTCGCAAATAGGCCACTAGCACCTGTGATTTCATTCGCGAGGTGCAAAACATTGTCGCCTTTTGCTCCGCAAAAGGTGCGTTCGTGAGGTGTACTTTCGCAGATCGAAAGGCGACAATACCAAGCCCAGCGACACGAAACTTATGGAAGAAAGGAAGTCACCGAAATCGTGAAAATGCTATTTGCGGTGATACAACCCAATAAACTTCAAGCGGTTCGAGAAGCCTTGAACCATGCAGGAGTTCAGCGTTTAACGGTCGTCGAAGCCCAAGGTTACGGGCGTCAAAAAGGGCAAACCGCCAATTACCGGGGTGTAGAGTACCGTGTGAATTTGCTCCGAAAAGTGACGTTGGAGATTTGCGTGAACGACGATTTTCTCGATCGGACTATCGACACAATTACCTCCATCGCCCGCACTGGAACCGAAGGGTGCATCGGCGACGGAAAGATCTTTGTGCTACCAACATTGGAAGCCATCACGATCGATGATGGCCAACGCGGACCGGGAGCTGTTTAGTGATTCTTTTATTGTCTAGCGACTTAATGTTTCAATCTCGAATTAGCTCTACCGCTCGGGCTGCAGGCAAAGCATGTATCGTAGAACGCTCCGCGGCAAAACTCGTTGAGCGCGTGCAGGAACCAGATGCGGTTTCACTGGTGCTGATCGATTTGACGTTGCAAACGATCGATTTGACACAAGACATTCCTCTGCTTCACGAGTCCTTTTCCAATTGCAAGATTATGGCATATGGACCGCACGTGGATGTTGAACGATTGACGTTGGCGCAAGAAGCTGGCGCGGATTCGGTAGTCACGCGGGGGCAGATGGATCGAGATCTGGTCGCGATTATCCAAGGGGTGTAGCGAGATGATTGCCAGCTCCGGAATCGCCGAGCACGCCTCGATTCGCATTGCTGTCCGCAACGCGTTTCGAAACGCATCGGACCATTTGCGAAGCCCAGTCTCCTGCATATTTCTTTTTGTTAGCGGCGACGCATTGAGCGACAGCGCTGATGCGATCCGTACTACGATGAGCGAGCTTGCGCCTGGGGTGCCGGTGTTTGGCTGTTCGGCAGAAAGCGTCATCGGTCGAGGTCGCGAAGTCGAAGGTCAGACGGCGGCCAGCATGCTACTGATCGGCGAACTTTCTCAGCCCCCGACCATTTTTCCATTGGAATGTCTGCAAACTCCTGACGGACCAACGGTGGTTGGGTTCACCGATGAGATCATAGATCAAGCCCATCGATGCAATGGCATGCTCATTGCGGCATGCCCATTGAGTTTTTCTGTAGACATGTTGATCGAGGCAATGGAGCCAGAACGAGGAGCGGATGTCGTTCCGATCTTAGGGGGATATTGCAGCAGTCAGAACTGGGAAAGCGGTAGCTTGCTTTTTTGCGGCGACCAAGTTCTCTATCGCGGAGCGGTTGGTTTGGTTTTGCCAGCGGAATTGCATTGGCAGACCATAGTAAGCCAAGGGTGCAGGCCGATCGGTGACCCGATGGTGATCACTTCGCTTGATTCGAATACCATTCTAGGGCTTGGCGGAAAGCCGGCGCTGACGATGCTTCGAGAAATGTTTCAACGACTACCGAGTCACGAAAGGGACATGGCAATCGATTCGCTCTTGATTGGACGGGCCATCACTGAATACAGCGATACGTTTTCGCATGGAGATTTTTTAATTCGAAACGTTCAAGGGGTCGATACGGACTCGGATGGGATCGTTGTGACGGATCGCTTTCAAGTCGGGCAGACGATTCGATTTCATGTACGCGATGCGCAAGGAGCAGACGCCGATCTGGCCAACCTATTGAGTCGCGTCAGCAAAGGTGGTGTCAACAATCAGGCAGGCCTGCTCTTTAGTTGCAATGGACGTGGCAGCCGGATGTTCTCGCAGCCGAACCACGATGTGCTCGCGATCGACAAAGTGTTTCCTGGACTCCCGCTTTCGGGGATTTTCGCTGCCGGGGAATTCGCACCACTTGCCAATCGCAATCTCACCCATGGCTTCACCGCAGTCTGCGCTTTTCTGCGAGAATCAGCAATTCCTCTCGTTGACTAAGCCGAGAGTGATATCCGACAAAACATCATTTTTCAGATCGGTTCCTCACCATGAAATCGCTTCCCATTTTTTTCCCAATGTGTTTTTTATTGGCTGCTTCTGCACTTGCCGCGGATGGTCCGGCAGACAATCAATCTTCCTCGGTGAGACCTGTCCCACCCGCTGGCATTGCACTTGATCCTGAAGTGAAAACCGGTCTGGAAAAAGAGCTTCGAGCACTTCGAGCGGAAGTCGATGCGCTTCGTAATTCCAAAAGTGCTTTCGTGCAACGGTATCTGCCTGATGTCGAGATATTTTCGAGAGCGGTCGAACTAGCGCTCAAAGAAGATGGTTTCTTTGAAACAAAAGACGCGGAGCGCGCAAAACAAGTATTGGACGAAGGGAAACGCCGAGCCACGGAACTGACCAAGGCAACACCAGCAACCGCAACAGTACCGCTTTCATGGACACGTCTAGATGGCCCATCGCGAATGATCGTTCGTGGGTTTCGATCGAAGCTTGACGGGAGTGTCCAGCCATACGGCATCGTTCGTCCTGAATGGATTGCCAGCGGGCATCGAGCGGATGTTTGGTGTCGCGGACGAAGCGAAAAAGGGCTTGAACTGCAATTCATTGCGACCCGCATGACGAACCCAGACCCGATGCCCGAGCCAGGTGTTTTTATGATCCATCCGTTTGGTCGCTATTGCAACGCAAACAAACTCGCGGGTGAAGTGGATACGTTAGAGGTATTGGAGCATGCATTGAAGGAGTACCCGATCGATCCTAAACGCGTAGCGATTCGAGGTTTTTCGATGGGGGGCGCGGCCGCTTGGCATTTGGCTGTTCATTATCCGGATAGGTGGTTTGCAGCCAACCCAGGCGCAGGTTTTTCTGAAACGCCTCTGTTTCTCAATGTCTTTCAGTCCGAAGAACTCAAGCCGACGTGGTACGAAAAAAAACTCTGGCAAATGTACGACTGTCCGGTCTGGGCTCGCAACTTGCGAATGCTGCCGACGATCGCTTACAGCGGTGAAATCGACAAGCAAAAACAAGCGGCCGATGTGATGGTGGAGGCGTGTTGGAATTTACCGGAATCTGAACGGTTCGAGCTGACTCACATCATCGCGCCCAAGACAGCCCATAAAGTTGATCCGATCGCGCGCGTTGAGATCGAAAAACGATTGGCTACCATCGATCGCTTGAGATCGACCAAACCTCCAACCCAATTGGCTTTCACGACCACTACCCTCAAATACAACAAGGCGCATTGGATCACCATCAATGCCTTGAGTGAACATTGGACACCCGCCACCGTGTCTGCTCGAATGCGAGATTCCAACATCGATTTGACTGTCAGCAATGCAACGGATATCACTTTGGATTTGGAAGCCGATCAGATGCCCGTAGACGGTGTGACGCTTGTCGTCCGAGTGAAAGATGACAAGCATCCCGATGGCCCTGTCCCAGCCCACTATGTTCGTAGGCGTTCCGACCTGTCTTGGGGAATCCGGCTTTTAAAGATGGGGGACTCATGGGAGCAAGTTGCACCGATGGAGAGCACGCCGAATGAGCTTCGCAAAAAGCATGGCTTACAAGGCCCCATTGACGATGCGTTTATGGACGCCTTTCTTTTTGTCAAACCAACCGCTACCGGTACTCATCCGAAGATTGACCAGTGGGTCGAATCGGAATTCAATCGAGCCGTACGTGAATGGCATCGGCAAATGCGCGGCGATGTCGTTGTCAAAACTTCCGAGGAGCTTAAGCCTGAGGATATCGAGAACTACC
>JBBRGW010000286.1:0-5889 GCA_038223525.1 Pirellulales bacterium | reverse complement strand
CTTGATAGTCCGCAGTCGGAACGTCCGCTTGTCGCAACAAGAGCTTGGAGAATATCTTGCTCCCCTCCAATTGGGCGGCAGCTTTGCTAGGCCCAAACGCCTTGATCTTTTCTTTGGTCATAGCATCGACGAGACCCATCGTCAGCGGCCCTTCGGGGCCAACAACTACCAAATCCACTTTGTTTTTCTTGGCAAAGGCAACTAGCCCGGCAGTGTCGTCAACCGCAATCGGGACGTTCTCCCCTTCCTCTGCGGTACCGGCGTTTCCCGGGGCAATCCAAAGCTGGGTAAGTCTAGGACTTTGGCGTATTTTCCAAGCCAAAGCGTGCTCACGACCACCGTTTCCAACAACCAAAACCTTCATTATTCCATCCAACGCCCAGGCAAAAAGCAGTGCAGTAAAGCGACTAGTCTAATCGCTTGAAGCCATTTCTACGAGGCGAAATATAGTACGGGCTTGGCCACTATTGGCCGCAGGGTGTTCGCCGAGGTTTTGGTCGTAGTTGTTGTTTGAGACTGTCGTAAGATGTAGTTATGTAGTTTGAGACTAGTGTCTCGAACAAATGCTAGGACGGGACAATGGTCCCATCCTACGGCTCGACATTCGTAGCGAACTTTTGCAATCGGCATTATCATACACGTCAAACTCAACCTCTCTGACATGTGAATACCATATGCCTGCAACGTCTCGCTTCCAAATATGTCACTTCTCAAGCGGCCGACTAAGTTTCGTGCTTCTTTTCTTGCTGCTTGCTAGTGTGGGCTGTGGCTCAAAACCTGACAATTCCTGGGCTGAACGCGAAACACTTAAGAATCGTTGCCTTGCCATTCTAGAAAACGGTGCAGAAAACGACAAAGGCGGAATGCTTAAGCAAGCGACAGAGGGGTTTC
Source organism: Pirellulales bacterium (assembly GCA_038223525.1). Lineage (GTDB taxonomy): Bacteria > Planctomycetota > Planctomycetia > Pirellulales > Pirellulaceae > JBKCUI01. The sequence goes on along the minus strand of JBBRGW010000286.1, from coordinate 4,998 downwards.
GTAAGATAGCGAAAGAACTTCCTAAGGATCGGCTTAGCGCCCAAAATCTTTGCCTGACATTGTTGCTGCGGCTAAAAAAGCCGAATGCAGCAGAATCGGTTGCGGAATTCGCCACACTTCAAAAAGAATTTGAAGCCGCGATTCAATCGCTCAAACTCTTGGCAACCGATGAGCCCGACGCAGACGTGTTCATGAGTCGGTTCCATCAGATCAAGAACGATCGCAGCTCGGCCATCGAGAGCCTTCGCGCCGCATGCATTAAGCCCAAGGCGACCGCTGACACTTTCTATCAGCTTTTTCAACAACTGCAATTTGACGCGGATCCTACTCATCTTCCGGAAATGGAGCGGACGCTGCGTTCCGCAATTCAGTTAACTCCGAGCAACCTCGTTTTGGCCATTAACCTATTGGATGTTCTGGTCAAAACCAAAGACATACGAATCAAACTCGAAATCGAAAAGTGCCGCGAATTGTTTCGACCTTTGGTCGCTCGAACCGACAGCAAGATCCCGTCCCTTTTGGATAATGCGAGCGCCGCAAGCGACGAAGGAAAATGGGCTGTGGCTCGAACGCAAGTCGCCTACTTACGAAACGTGATGATCGCGGAAATCGCGTCTCAAAACGATTTGCATCAATTGGAGCCGCATGCGTTGGAATACATTCAACTGAACTTTGACGCGAAACTTCGCAACGCGAAATCAGTTCCTAATCGAGAGGCTGCCACTCGTTGGAAATTATTGCCGAAGGAAACGCTGAAGTTTGCGGCCAAAGATGTCACGGCCATTGCAACCGAGGATATCGATTTAGATGGACATAGCGACCTAGTTTGTGCAAGGGGTTCTCAAATTGACGTTTGGAAAACAGATGACCCTGCGTCCCCAAAAAAGTTGCTCTCGGCAACGTCAAGCATCACCTGTGCCGGTCTTGTTCTCGCGGATTTGGATCATGATTACCAATCGCGAAAAAACTCGCTGCCCCCTTCTGCATTGCCTACCACGGCAGCGCCCGAAATTGCCCTGGCGCAGTCAACCGACCCGCTACTTGCAAAGTTCTTAGACACCGATGTGGATGTGGTCGTCTATGGAAAAGAGGGGGTCCGGCTCTATCGCAATGATCTGGAACTATCGACTGGAGATCGAAGCTTGATGGAAATGCCGCAGTCGCAAGAGTTTGATGCATTGAAGGGCATTCGAACAGTGGCCGCTATCGACTTCGATCACGATTCCGATCTGGATTTGATCGTGTCTTCGGCCAGCGGCATATCCCTTTGGTCGAACCGTGGAGACTGGACTTTCGCTGACTTTACTCCCTTTTCGAGCCTCCCTGCGGAAGCACAAAAAATAGATACTATTTTGGCGATGGATCTCGACCGCAATGTCCTCAATGATTTTCTATTGGGCGCCGACGATCTAGCGAAACCGATATTCCTTTCGAACAATTTGCATGGGCGATATCACCCGTCAGAGCTCGATTGGAAGTCGGGCTTGAAGGGTTCTTGTCGAGCCGTCGAAGCGATCGATGCGAATAACGATGCATGCTGGGATATCGTCTCTTGTGGCAATTTAGGGACGAAGTTAACGACGATGAAGTCCATTGGTCGACATAGCTGGGTTCCAGATCAAGTGAACGAAGTGTCGAAGACCCCGATGATTGGACTGGCGGTGTCGGACATGGACTTCGACGGTTACGCTGACTGCATCGCTTGGGGACCCAAGGGGATAGAGCTGTTTCGTGGAGGAAAGGATGGGCAACTCGTGCTTGCCAAAGAGTCGCTTAAGTTCTCCGAGAGCACTTCGCAGGTCATTGTGATGGACTTCGATCGGGATGGCGACGACGACTTGGTCTGTTTAACGAACGCTGGGGCGGCGCACTACTTTGAGAATCAAGGTGGCAATTCGAATCAACATTTGGAGGTTGTCATTCGCGCGGATGAAGATGGAAAGCAACGCCCCCGCGAACGTTGCAATATGCATGGCGTTGGTAGTCTGATCGAACTCAAATCAGCAGATCACTATCAGACTAGGATCGTGCGAGGAACGCGCACCAAGTTTGGGCTTGGGCAGAAGACTGGGGCGGACATCATGCGAGTGCTATGGACGAATGGAATACCGAACAATGTGATCGGCGTTGACAATCGCACGACCGTTTTCGATCAGCAAGACCTAGGTGGTTCGTGCCCCTACTTGTACGCCTGGAACGGTGAGCGGTTCGAGTTTTGTACGGACTGCCTTTGGGCAGCTCCCATTGGACTTCAGTTTGCACAAGGTGTTTCGGCCCCGACGCGCGAGTGGGAGTATTTGAAGATCGATGGAGATCAAGTGAAACCGCTCGACGGTCGCTATGTTTTGCAGATCACGGAAGAACTTTGGGAAGCAGGATACTTTGATGCGGTTCAGTTGATGGCGATCGACCATCCTCGGGATGTTGAAATCTATACCAACGAAAAGGTCGGACCGGCGGAGTTGGCTGAGTTTCGTATCCACGCAGTACGCGATCGATTGAAGCCACGATCGGTCCAAGACCAACGCGGAAACGACCTTTCCGAGTTGGTTTCTAAGCGAGATCAACGATTCACTCGCTGCTGGATTGAAGGCTACAATCAAGGGCTCGTAGAGCAGCATTGGCTTGAAGTCGACTTGAACCGCGAAGCCAACCGCGAACCAGAAGCCGAAGTGAAGCTGTTCCTGACCGGTTGGGTTTTCCCTACTTGCACTTCGCTCAATCTAGCGATGACTGAAAACCCGCTTCGCCCAAAGCTCAGCCCGCCATCGATTCAGGTCCCTGACGAAAATGGAAACTGGGTAGAAGTTATCCCGTATGCGGGTTTCCCTGGTGGAAAGACGAAAACGATCGTGATCGATCTTTCTGGCAAATTTAAGTCGAACGATCATCGTGTCCGAGTCGTAACCAACATGGAATTGTGCTGGGACGAAGTTTTTTGGACCAGCGGTGACGGGAAATCGGAAACGACGGACTACCCATTGACCCAACTCGAATTGCTCAAGGCAAACTTGCATTACCGTGGATTTTCGAAGCTGGAACCCCAACCGGGCAATGCGCCGAAGCGTTTCGCTTACGAAAAGGTCACTTCGGAGTCCATTTGGCCTCCCATGTCGGGCCGCTTCACACGGTTCGGTGATGTCCGAGAATTGATTGCCGAATCGGACGATATGCAAGTTGTGATGGGAGCGGGAGACGAGATGACGCTCGAGTTTGCTGCCGAGACTCGTGATCTACCCGAGGGCTGGAAAAGGGATTTTGTCATCTATAATGTGGGATGGGATAAGGATGCGGACCTCAATACGGTGCACGGTCAAACGGTGGAGCCGCTCCCATTTCGGGGCATGACCAAGTATCCTTATGAACCGGATCAGTCGTTCCCATCCGAACCGAAGCATATTGATTATTTAAAGAGATACCAGACGCGAATTCAGGTACCGGGTTCGTTTTGGAATCAAGTGAGAGAAAATTAGCATGGTACTTCGGTGGTCCCTATCGAGAATTCTGGACGGTTCACGGCGGGGACGGACGTGCCACTATGAGACGTGCCACAATGAACTGATGCTTCATGGCGGAGACCGCCATGCCACAATGGAAAGAAACCCGTGAAATGCAATTAAGACAAGTTTTCAATTGTTTTTTGGTGATGGCGACCGGATGGTTTTTGGCGTACGCATCGAACGTGCTGGCTGAAGATATGGTTTATCCGATCGGGGTTGTCGCGGGTCCCGATCAAACGATCTACGTTGCCGACTTGAATTTGCCAGGAATCTGGAAGATTCAGGATGGCAAGGCGTCCATCTATTTCAAGGCATCCAAGAAGTTTCGGACCCCATTGAATGCGGTGCGATGTTTGGCCATCGACAGCAAAGGAAGGCTGCTCGCAGGCGATTCATCGACCCGAGAAGTTTATCGATTTGACACTCCGGAGACTCCAGTCCCGATGACTGCCGGCGGGATCGGGATTCCGACAGCCATTGCAATCGATTCAAAAGGGACTGTTTTCGTTTGCGATTTAGAACTGCATTGCGTATTCGAAGTCCCTGCGGCGGGCGGAAAAGCGACCGAGTTTGTCAAGGTACAGGCTCCGCGTGGTATTGCCGTGGACGCCCAAGATCGCGTGTGGGTTGTCTCCCATTCCAAGGAGCCGCTGGTTCGATTTGCTAAGGACAAATCCAAGGAAATCCTGGTTAAAGAGCCGGTTTTCCAGTTTGCCCATCAAATTGTGGTCGACGCCAAAGGAGACGCTTACATTACCGACGGATACGCAAAATCGGTTTGGAAAGTTCCTGCTCAAGGAAAACCTGAAAAGTTTTTTAGTGGTGAGCCGCTCGTAAATCCGGTTGGTTTAGCGAAGCAAGGCGAAAAATTGCTTGTTGCTGATCCGCACAAAAAGATGATCTATTCACTTCCGTTGTCGGGTGAAAAAGTCTTACAACCAGAACTAAGATAGTAAGCCTATGTCGACTGCTACAGCTACACCCAAAAAGGTCTACAAGCCCCCGATCGGCACCAAGCTAAAGCGGTTGCTCTTCGTCGTATTTGCACTCCTTTCCGTGTTAGGGGCCAACTCCCTTTACTTGGCCACTATCACGTTCCTCGAGTGGCAACGGGGCGAGACTTATCAAAACCAGTTTTACATGGCCATGTTTTTGGGGCATGTGGTGCTTGGACTCATTTTTTTGGTGCCGTTTGTCGTATTCGGTTTGATCCACATGTTCACCGCGCGGAAGCGCAAGAACAAAAGAGCCATTCGAGTCGGCTACGCCCTTTTCGCGGTGAGCCTAGTCGTGCTTGGAACGGGGCTTTTGTTGGTTCGCGTCGGCGAAGTCTTTGACCTCAAGCAACCGACGACCCGTTCGATCGTTTATTGGATCCATGTTATCTGCCCAGTGGTGACGATTTGGCTTTACTGGTTGCATCGATTGGTCGGTCAAAAGATCAAATGGAAGTTGGGCGTTGCCTATGGTGCGATTGCGGTTGCCTCGGTCGCAATCA
>JBBRGW010000285.1:0-5896 GCA_038223525.1 Pirellulales bacterium | reverse complement strand
ACGCGCGAATACGAAACGCGTTCTCACCAGACAACTCTAGAAGATCCGCCATTTCCTCGAATGCGACCGCGATTTCGACATTGGTGAACATGGGAGGAAGCTTGAGACTTGAGACTTGAGACTTGAGGCGTGAGGTGCTAGGTGTCGTCCTCTTGTGTTGAGAGGCTGGGCGAGAATTGTAACCCCTTTGGCTTAGGATTCGATAGCTAAAATGCCCAGACGACGGAGGCCCTGAAGACCCGGGCATGGATAACAAAGAACAGAATGACATGAAATGAGGCTACTGTAGGCAAGGTCGGCAAGATTCCTCACAGTAATGCAAAACCCGAGGATTTGTGCAAACACCCTGTCTTCAACCAATAAAAAGAAATGCCCGTTGGATCAGTCCCACCGCCATGCGTTTACAGATCGCCTGGCGGTTAACCATCGGTCGCAACCTACAGGTGCAACTGTGAGAACTACGCGTTGCACGCTTCTCCATAGAGCGAGACTTCTTCACCGACCGACCAGTCTTTAAAATCTTCGGGGTTGCGGTAGATATGTCGGTATACTGTATCTCTCTCGACCGGCACTCGACCTGCTTCGACGATCAAATGCTTCATTTGTTCGACTGTAAGCATCTCTGGAGTGGTTGCACCTGCATCATGATAGATCAGTTCATGCCGTACAGTCCCGTCAATATCGTCCGCACCGTAAGCGAGCGCTGTTTGTGCGGTTCCGATGCCTAACATGATCCAGTAGGCCTTGATATGCGGAACGTTGTCAAGCATCAATCGACAGATCGCCATCGTTCTCAAATCCATCAAGGCCGACGGCTTCTTGAGGTGCGAAAGTTTGGTGTTTTCTGGATGGAAGGCCAGTGGGATAAACGTTTGAAAGCCCCCCGTCTTGTCTTGCAAATCTCTCAGTCGCAGCAAGTGATCGATGCGGTGGTAGGCTTGTTCGACATGACCGTACAACATCGTACAGTTGGTTTTGAGACCGATCTCGTGCGCTGCTTGGTGGATCTCGAGCCATTTGAGCGAGTTGGCTTTGTGTTCGCAAAGCTGGTCGCGCACTGCGGGGTGGAAAATCTCTGCACCGCCTCCGGGCATGCTTCCCAACCCCGCCTCCTTGAGGTCCAGCAAGATTTCTTTGGATGTCATCTTGGTCAAGAATTCAAACCAGTTGATCTCGACTGCCGTCCAGCCTTTGAGGTGCAGCTTCGGATAGGCATTGTGCAGCTTTTCTATCATTCCGCGATACCAATCATAACCGAGCTTGTGGTGCAAGCCGCCAACGATATGCATTTCGGTGCATCCGTTATCGACCGCTTCCTTTCCCCTGTGCAAGATTTGTTCATCGCTCATCGCGTATCCCTTGGGGTCGCGTAGGTCTGAGCGAAAAGCGCAGAAGCGGCATCGATAGACGCAAACATTCGTCGGATTCAAGTGCGTATTGATGTTGTAATAGCCGACGTTTCCATTGATCTTTTCTCGCACGTAGTTGGCGAGTTGCCCGACCTCGTGCAAGGGCACTTCCGGGGAATAGAGAAAGACTCCGTCGTCCAAATTGAGACGACCACCTTGTTCCACTTTGTCTCGGATGGAACGCAATCGATCTTTTGAGTTGAGGCTTGTCATGATAGAAATTGTTTTAGGAGCGAATCGTGAAAAGGCTAGGTTGAGTTCCTACCGCCAGTAGGCGTCGATGGTCCCAACAGAGAGAAACAAGACACTGATGACGGAGTTGAGTTGAAAAAAAGCAAGTTGCATTCGGGTCAGGTTTTTTTCGGAAACAAGACTATGCTCGTAGATGAGCAGCAAACCCACAGCTATCAATGCTGACCGAAATAGCCAGCCGAGCGATAACGCGGGCAGTACAAAGGTAATCGACATCGCAACGAGCCACATGGCTGCGTGGCAGATTGCTGCAACTCGCAATGCATTTCGCACTCCTACCCAAGACGGAATGCTAAAGAGCTCCGCACCGCGATCGTACTCGGCATCCTGGCAAGCGTAGATGATGTCGAAACCAGACACCCAAAGAAACACAACTAAACCCAAGAGCACCGCTGGCAAAATATCCGTCGGATTTGATTGAACACTCTCACCACGCAATGCGATCCAAGCGCAGATAGGGGCTAACATCAGAGCGAAGCCTAACCAAAAATGCACTAGATTGGTGAATCGTTTTGCCAAACTGTATCCGGCTAGGAAAAAGAGTACTGGAATGCACAGGCAAAGCGGCAACACGTTTGGCAAAAACAACGTGCAACATGCAATGAATGCAATCGCGCAAGCAGCACTGAACCAGACGACACTGGTTCGGGTTAATATCCCTGAAGGCAGGTGACGAGTCGCGGTTCGAGGATTTTCACCGTCCCAACGGTGGTCCAACAACCGATTCATGGCCATGGCAAAGCTTCGGGCTGCGACCATGCAAAGGACGATGCCAAGCAATGACTGCCAGCGGAACGGCAAGTAACTTTGAGATCCGTTTGCAATCGATTGATTTTGTGGCAATGGAACGACATAAGCCCACGCCGTTGCGAGCAACGCAAAAGGCAATGCAAAGACCGTGTGGCTAAACCGAATCAACTGCATGAAGTGCGAGGTGATCGCGAGCCAACCGCTGTTCTTCGAATTGGAAACAGTCGCGCTGCTCATTCGTCGGCTCCTGAATTTGGCGCCTCACTCCATCGATGCATTAGCGAGTTCGGAACGCTCAAATGATCGAGTATACGAGCCACGACGAAATCGATGAGGTCCACAACCGACTTTACATCATGATACCAGCCAGGCATCGCGGGTAACACAATCGCACCCGCTTGTGCGGCTCGGTGCATGTTCTCCAATTGGAAGACCGACATGGGTGTTTCGCGAGGCACCAAAATCAATTTGCGATGCTCCTTTAGGTGAACATCCGCCGCCCGCTGAATGAGATTATTGCCAGCCGCGTGCACGACACCCGAGATGGTTGCACCGGAACAAGGACAAATAACCATGCCGCGAGTGAGGAAGGATCCGCTGGCGATCGGAGTCATATAGTCCTGATAATGATGGAGCGTGACGTACTCTAGATGCTGCTTGGTTTGCTCGACCGATTGCGGCTTCCATTGCTTTTGTGTCGATTCATCGGGCCAGCAGTAGCTCAAGAGGAGATCGATTCGATCGCGGTTGGGGCCGAGGTTCAGATTAAGTTCCTGCTGAATCACCGTTCCGGCGGATGGACTCATGACCAAATGGACTGGAACTTTCGCTTCGCACAAACATTGAAGCAGTCGAACAGCGTACGCAGCACCGCTTGCTCCTGTGACAGCCAAAACAAGTGGATGCTCCGAAGTGGATGCGGAGGTCATTTGGTCCCCAGGTAGAGTGTTACGACTCCGCACGTCATGGGGATCATTTGAATGCCCTGCAAACCCGCCTGCCGCATTAGGACTGCGAGCGCCTCGCCGCTTGGGAACTCTTGAACGCTTTGCGGTAGGTATTCGTAGGCCGACTGCTTATTCTTAGACATACTCTGCCCAACTCGGGGCAGTACGTACTTGAAGTAGCCGTTGTAAAGTTGACGCAAACCGAAAACGGTCGGCTTAGAGAACTCCAACACGGCAACTTGACCGCCCACTTTGCAGACTCGTCGCATCTCTGCGAGCCCTTGCTCGGTCACAGCAACATTTCGCAGGCCGAAGGCAACGGTGACTGCTTGAAAATGATTTTCCGGAAATGGCAGTTCCTGCGTGTCGGCTTCAATGAACTCCAACCGAGAGAAACCCGGTAGATTTTTCGCTTGTTTTCTACGGGCGATGTCGAGCATTTCAGTACAGAAATCGCTGCCGACGATTTTTGTCTCGGCTCCAACGGATCGAGCCAAGGCAATTGCCAGATCACCCGTTCCGGTGCAGACATCCAAAATGGGCGAACCAGCCTTTAAACCGAGAATTCGCAGTGTTTTTGACCGCCAATGCCTGTCAATGTTCAAGGAAAGGACATGGTTCATCAAGTCGTATCGAGGAGCGATTTCCGCGAACATTTGACGCACCCGATCCCCCGACTTATCTAGCATTTTGGTCCTGTTTGCAATCGGTTTTTCAATGTTTTCAGAGACGCGCATTGTGGTTTCCGTGGGAAAAAATAAAGGCATAGCCTTTGACTGCATTTTCCCAAGAACTTTAACTGCGGCTAGCCCAACGAGGCTCCCTTGGAGTGTAGATAAAGTCACGCAGGGCAAGAGTAACCTAAGTTAGGTCGCAAATGCCGGTGGAAACTTTTTGAGCAAGACCAACGTTTTCGTTGAAAAAACACTTCCCCACGTTGCCCTTTGGGGGGGCTGGAGGGCAGTTCCTACTGATATGGAGAACTCTATTTTACATTCGCATCCAAATTGAATTCGTTCAATTTCTTGGACGCATCGACCGTTACCTTGAGCGTCGTGGATTCTGCGTTTGAAAGTTTGCCAGAGATGCGTGGTTTTTTCCCTTCGGCCATGTTGACGCCTTCTCCAGCTCGACCCATGAACTTTGCAAATAGGCCCGCATCTTTCATCGTAACTTTGTGTGTACCAACCGAAGCGCCGACAAGCTTGCCATCGTCAGTCATAAGCTTGTAGTGACCTTGCGCGTCGGTCTCTGCAAACGATCGTGGCCCGTCGGAGGTGGGCCAAAACTCAACAAGGATTTTATCGAGCGGCTTGCCATCCAATTTGACGGTCCCCTCGACGGGAACAATTTGAGGTCCCCCCGAATCGCAGCCAGCGAAAGGGGAAAAGCATATGGCAGCTACGCACAAATGTAGAAGTCGTTTGGTTGAAGCCACTTGATTCCCAATCGAATTGTTTGAGTTGATGATAGAACATTTCACGATATACGACCCCCACGGCTTTGGAGGCCGTCCCGCTTTCGGAGCTCACGTAGAACGGGATCATCTGTCCCGTCCTACGGCCCAGTTCAGCTCGGGACAATGGTCCCAAGCTACAGTTGGCAACCAGACGAGTTGGTTGGGGATCTCAATACAGTGGCTTGCTAAGACAAGGTCTTAGTACTCGCCGTTCACTTCGCCGCCATTGCGTGTACCCAACGCTCTGAAGACCACAGGGGATGCTGCTTGCGAAATGAATTGTATCGAACCGTCAGCAAAGCCGAAATTGGCACCGCCAGTGTGCATGCTTCCGAAGGCATTGATACGATCGTCGAACAATAACTGCTGCGTTGTCCCGCCAAGCGTGTCGAAATTAGCTGGAAGTCGGAAGTTGATCGGCACACTTGTGCCTAAATTCGCGTCTCCCTCGCCGCCGAACCATACCCATCCCCAATCGCGAATACGATCGTCAACGATTGGACTAGAATCGAAAACAGGATCGAAGAATTGACGTTCGCCGAGCATAACCGTATTGCTGGTTCCATCGGACGCTTCGGCCAAGCCGAATCGTTTGCATCGTGTGAACAAACCGTCCGAGAGGGCACCACCTGGTGCTGGGTTGGCAACGGTTGGCGCAAATGGATTGAATAAGCTTGGTCTACCGTCTGTCGCAATACGCGGATAGGCGCGGGTTCCTGCGCTTCCATAATAGTGTGTGCGGAAATAAATTTGGGGCGGGTTCGATTGTGAAACAGGCTCGTTCCAGTTACCGCCAGGATTGGATGGACAAACCATCGTCGCCACGACATCCTTCAAGAAATAATTCCCTACCCAGTCTGGCCCGAGGGTAGCAGGGTCTTTCCTGTTGTTGTTGAAATTGAACTGGTCGTACTTGTTGTACAGTGCAGTTTGCTCGATAAATGGGAGCAATTGGAACATCAACGGATAACGTCGATTTTGAGGAGGTGGCGTACCGACCTTGCCCAAATCAGGGTGCGGAAAATTGCCGTCATTTCTAAGGATTCCATAGGGGAACTTCTTGTGAGCATCGTGGTGTA
>JBBRGW010000284.1:0-5896 GCA_038223525.1 Pirellulales bacterium | reverse complement strand
CGAGAGTCAGTTCCCCATCATCGCTAACAAAGCCACGGACGTTTTCTGCTTCGCCGTGTGTATCCATGTATTCAATAAACGACGATTGCCAGTTCTGAAGCGATTGCGAGTTCGCTGCCGCTTCCACGCCAAGCTTCTTGACGACCAGCAACGATAAGGTTCCTTGATCATTGCGACTTTGCTGAAGCAATTGGTCTAAGCTGGAGCTAAGCTGTGGATCTCGAGCCGAACGAATCTCTACGAAACGATGATCATCAGCCAGTTTCGGATCTCTCTCATCCTTCACCTCAATCATTTTCTTCTTTAAAAGTGTCGTCTCTGTACGCTTTGAATCTTCCGTTCTTTTTTTGTTGTCGATTAAATCTTCCTCGCGCGAATTTGTCCGCGGAGGGTATGTGATGACGTCTTCATTTGCTGTGGTCCCTGCTGAAAGAGCTTGCGATACGCGTTGCCAATGATCCAGCAGTTTTTCCCAAGCGACAAAACCCACGGAGAGCTCCGCAGGAATGGTGATTTGCGCACGTTGATTGCAAAGCTGTCCTGCCAAGGACCACCATGCCTTGTGCTTCTCTACGGTCAAGCTATTGGAGTCCACAAGCTTCTTGGGTTGGCTCACGCCGCCGTTCGACTTCGAAGCAATCTCGTTCCAAAATTTGTTCGCCATCAAAGGCAACGAAATCCGAAAAGACTTCGGTATCGACTCCAACGGATCAGTGTTGCTGCCGCTTTGCTCTGCAAGCCACAGAGCGAGTTCGTTTGCATCGGTGAGTCGATCAAGCTCGGGGACCATGCACGTTACACGAATGAGCGAAAAAGTATCGACGAAGGAAGTTCCCACGCGACCTTGTCCGGCTGCCAAGTAGAGAGGCATAAGCGATTTTAGGATGATCCTCAAAGTGATAGGAGCCCCGACCTGCGGCTCCATCGAATGCAACCATCTCATTGCAACGCTGAGGCCAGTGCTGATCGCTAACTCCCGTTCTTCTGAAAGCCTTAGATCCATTGGTTCATTCGTGCTCGATGCTTGGACTAGCTCGCCAATGAGTGGCACAAGCCGGTCCGTTGGGCTTCCAGGCAATCGCGAAGCATGAGGGCTCAGCAGTTGCCGCACCACATCATTGGGCATCTCGTTCATCCGAGCCGCCAGGCATGCAACAATTTCTGAACGCAATTCGATTGATTCCACCGACGGTACGATCAAACCGATAATGGAACTGGAAATGCTGCTTGAGTTGAGTGTTGACGTCATGGAATCTAGCAATCGAAAAACAGATCAAGGGTAATGGTCGCGAAAACTTAGCTCGCGTTTGTCGTCATTTTGTGTAAGAAATGGAAGTAAATTCGGGACGTCGTGGGACTGAGGCGTCGGATTGTAGGGATTGTGTAGAAAATGCGGGCTGTATGGGTCTCACGGCCTTTGAGGATAATCCGCCTTTGAAACTTTGTTTTCCCTGGTTCCCGACCCTTCCAGTTAGTGGCGAATCTATTGACCAACCAGTCAAGCCAACTGAGTTTCAATCCCGGACATAAGCACCAAGGCGGAAATTTCTTGGCTTAATGAGCCAAACGAGCGTTGGCTCACGGTTCGTTCGAACAATGCCCCCTTTTGTAGTCGACGAGGCTACGAGTCCCGCAGTTTAGGACTCTTAGTCTCGTCCACTACGCTCACCAACGCATTTCGCGAAATTGAGTTTTCATTGATTACTTGTGCATCGGTGCTTAAGACAGTCGGTTTGGTAGGTCGTATCGGCTAATCAACCGAAACTGCATTGACCGTTGCGGATTGAAGAAGCGCCGCTGCGTAGCCGACAAGGTCTCGTCGCTGCAACGCATGCTCGAGCATCGGTTGGAAGTCCCTCGCAGCCTCGGCCAATTCGAGCAGTGAAGGAGCTATACCAAATGGTCGCATCCCCCGAGGCATCTTTTTGATTAAGAATTGCATCGCTTCACCAGGGCGACCAACTCGGGTTAGCAAGTCGGCGTAGGTTTCGATCGCAACAGTACCATGCTCTTGCGGGTCAAGCGATTCCGCTTTTTGCAAAAACATTTTTAAGGCGGCATCCACATGCTCGCCTAGCAACGCGCGGAACATTCCCAGCGACATCGGGTAGAGGTCCGAGAACGGCTCTTCGCTGGGGTACTGGTACTGAGAATGTAGCTGACGACCGTATTGAGCGATGTCCACTGCTAACCTCAACTGCTTCTCGTTGTCGAGGATTCTTGCAAATCGAACCGTCGAAGCCAAATGGGTAGTATCGAGATGGTAGGTTCCGTCGCGCAACAAAGTAGGCCGCGTTGATAGGAGTTTCTCCAAAGAGTTCTCACCATGCACCGCGTTAGTCGCTTCGCACTTTTCGCGTCGAACAATATCCGACTTCACGCTGGAAAGTAATTCTGCGTGTACATGCTCCACCAACGTGCCAACTGCAGATTGTTGATCCGCTCTGCCCCGCATCGAAACCGCCGTATCGAGCATCGTAATTGTATTGCATGTCCCTCGCATTTCGAGTGACAGTTTGGTACCTCGACCGATATCGATCCCTTCATGCACCAGCAACCCGAGGACGGTGTCCAAATTGTCTTGAGTCACGGGCACATCACGCATCGCGTCCGCAGTCGCTTGTCTGTCGCCGACCGCTCGCATGTACATCCATCCCTCTTGAAGATTTCCTTTTCGCATCAGCGCCGTTCCGACCTCGCTGCATGCGGACAAAAGTTTCTTGTCCAGTTGATCCTGTAAATCGGAGGACAGTAGTTCCTGTTGGGATAGTTCATGCGCACCCGCAAGGTCCGTATGGACGGCAGGTAATCCGAGTTCGATTCGGTGGAGCATCTTCAACGCCTCAAAAAGCTCGGGGTACTTGGCTTCTTTTCGCATCTCGGCGACTAGTAAAGTTGCCGCAGCCTTGGGGCCACTTTCGCGAATCGTAGTTAGTAGCGTTTCAAACAGGTCTATTGGGTTCAATGGATTTTTCGAAGGTTGAAGTTAAGTCTTAGCCTACTCAGAGGATTGCGAGCGGATTTCTAGGTTGTTCGAGAGTGCCTCGGGTGACGCCCACTCGATTCTCTGCCTTGAGCGATCTCCAGACAGATTGGCCATCGATTTTCCCTGCAAGCAAATCGCTGTAAAGCCCTAGTATTCGTCTCGTTTCACTCTCGGGCGCGTCGCGTAGCAATTCGACTCGGAAGTTGGTAATCCCCAAGCGGATCAGCTTTGGAGCTGCTTCGGCACCGCTTTGAGCATGACCATTGTAAAGCGTATTGCGACAACCGATGTCGGCGTGTAGCACATGCTCGACCCCGAGTCGATCTCGAAGCTTCACCTCGTGCTGATCACAGGGGCGACCGCAGTTGGATTTGTTGGTTCCAGGAGACAGCACCGTGCAAAACACGCAATGCTCCATATGAAACATCGGCATGTGCTGGTGTATCACCACCTCCAGCCAAGACGTAGGTAAGCCTTGTACCAGCTCGGTCAATTGGTCTCGATTCAAGTCGTAGGAAGCGGTAATTCGATTCAGGCCACGCGACATTAGCCATTCGGCAGTAATGGGATTCGTAACGTTCAGAGAAAAGTCCCCGATGGTTGGAATCGAATGCTCTCGAGCAAAATCCAAAGCGGCCAGATTCCTCACGAGCCAGCCGTCCGCACCCTGCTTGGCTAATGCCTTAAAGAGACCTTGCTCGCCAGGTTTCTGTATCCGAAGCGTCGCAATGAAAATATCTGCGCTATGCTCATGAGCAGCTGCGACCGCCTCCCGATATTCGCGAATGTCTTGAAATTCAACGTAAACAGATTTTTGACCCTGTTCGAGCACTTGTCGAAGCTGTTGCATCGAACGGACTAAAACATGCAATCGTTCCGCCTGTTTGGGTGTGGTGGCCGTGGACTCTATTAACGGTGTCAACATCCGCTTCGCAACATTTTCTCGATGGATCGTTCGACTTGGAATAGCGGTCCTGGCCAAATCCAGTTCCGTGACAATGCGCTTTCGGAGCTCACCTAAAACACTGAGCGGAATCATCGGCTTGCCAACGAGTTTAGCACGCAACGCGACCAACTCGTACGGAGTGTTTCCAAGTCGGGCCATTTGGCGGCGAAGATCCTCTTCGGTTGTTTCGTGCTTTCGTGCTTCGGCCGGAACATGGCCCAGTTTTATGGCAATCGTTTGCGTTGTGTTCTGCCCATTGAGCCAACTGACCTCGGCCTCCATGCTTGCACCCACCTCCGCGTTCAACTCGATTTCAATAAAAACTTTTCGTGCGAATTGTTCGGAAGCAAAACTTGCACGCAATCTTTTGCTCAACTGAGGGGAATCCGTTTGCCAAATCGCTTGGCCCGCGTTGACTTCATTGTTCTTAAAGAGTCCGTTCTGAAAAGCCAGTTCCACTTTTCCTTTCACAGGCAAATCAGTCGATTGCCCATCTACGTAAACCTGAAAGATCCGCCCTCCCAACTCTTTTCCTAAAATGCGATCCCCTTGTAATACAACGCCATCCCCTTTGATGAGGGGCAATTCCAGATCGACAAGCAATCGCTCCCCTCGCATCGCAATGACCTTGCCAACTTTCACCCCTTGCTTGGCGCTGGTG
Organism: Pirellulales bacterium; assembly: GCA_038223525.1. Lineage (GTDB taxonomy): Bacteria > Planctomycetota > Planctomycetia > Pirellulales > Pirellulaceae > JBKCUI01. The sequence goes on along the minus strand of JBBRGW010000284.1, from coordinate 1,303 downwards.
AGCCCAGGAACGAGTCGCTTGTGGTCGCAGCCCTCTAGCCAACCTGTAGTGAAACCTCTGGAGAAGCTCATCTCCATCTCTCGCTTGTCATCGCTCGACCATTTGATTTCTTTGCCAGCCATAGCGGCATCGATCGCTTTTCGGTAGTGGCCAACGATGTTGGCAACGTACTCGGGTGTTTTTAGTCTGCCTTCGATTTTGAGTGAGCAAACACCCGCATCGATCAAGTCAGGGATGTGGGCATATCCTGCCAAATCCTGTGGTGAGAGTAGATAGCGATTGTCCCCGAGTTCGCGGTGTAGACCATCGCAGATCAGATCGTAGTTGAGCCGACAGGCTTGTGCGCATTGACCGCGATTGGCACTGCGGCCCCCTAGCGATTCGCTGGTTAAGCATTGTCCGCTATAAGAAACGCAAAGAGCACCGTGCACGAAGGTTTCAACCGGCATCGAAGTCGCGGCTGTGATTTTCCGAATCTCACGGATGGAGAGCTCCCTCGCAAGCACAACACGATCGACGCGAAGCGACTCGATGGCACGGATCGTTTCCGCCGAAACCATCGTCATCTGGGTGCTAGCATGGACGCTTAGCTCAGGACAAATCTCATGAATCAATCGAACTGCGCCAAGGTCCTGCACCAAAACGGCATCCACGCCAGCAGCCGCAATCTCAGCGACGTGCTTTTCGAATTGAGCTAGCTCGTCGGTGAAGATCAGCGTGTTGAGAGTTACAAATCCAACCAGCCCACGTCGATGAAGCAATTGCATCAAGCTCGGCAAATCCTCGAGCGAGAAATTCACTGCGCGGGCTCGCGCGTTGAACCCGGATTCCAGGCCGAAATAAACAGCATCGGCTCCGTTTTCAATGGCTGCGTGGATACATTCCCAGTTTCCTGCCGGGGCTAGCAGCTCGGGCGCCAGCCTCGCGGAGGAGGTTTTTTTATTCATTGTCAAGGAGCTTTAAAGAAGAATCGAACGGGTAGTGAATTCGGTGATTGTAGTTCGGTTTCGAAACGAAGTCGATGGAAAGATGGGGATAGATACGCATCGACGTGATCGAAACCAAATACGCATTACCCCGGACGAGTTAGGTTTTTAGGTCAGGTTCGTACGTCAGGGTGGCGAGCCTGGATCGCCAGTGGGCATTTTTTTGGCTACCCAATTTGCGGCCACCCAATTTGCGGCCACCCAGACAATCCAGGTCGCAGGCTTTGCGCTAAGCCTTAGTAACGCGAACAACCGGGTTTCCAAACGTGCTGCCGCCGCCGAGATCCGTCAGCCGTTCGCACGTGATGTCATTGAGG
>JBBRGW010000283.1:0-5901 GCA_038223525.1 Pirellulales bacterium | reverse complement strand
AAAGGGCTCTGCCGTAAACGAGGGAGTATTGGAGGCGCTGGCTAAGGCCAAATGCATTTCTGCGGTGCGTTTTCCGAGTAGTTCAGCCAAGAATAGATACCTCCCCATTGCATTGCGAATTGCTTCCGAAGGTTCTTGATCAATCAGCTCAATCCAATGGCAGTCAGATTGCTGCATGGTTTGCGGCGCACCCTCCGCGCATTCGGGCTCAATGCGCTCGAAGTAGCGGCCGATTTCATTAAGCGTCATATCCCAAGCTTGCTCCGTATTCGGAATGTATTCTTGGAGAATGGCGAGTGTCATCGACTCCCCTTCGTTGGGATGGTATTCAATAGCCCCCGAGAGCGTAGGCGAATGTGCGAACGAGACTTTGTCGGTGAGAAAACGACTGATTTCTAAGTCTGGATTGATTCCGATGTCAACTTTGCGAAACAGCTTAATGATGAACTTATCGCCGAGCAGCGCGGCGCTATTGCTTTGCTCCATACGCAAATTCTTAGGAATTAAGACCGTTTTGTCGTCCGGATGGATGCGACGGTAGGCATCGGTGCTCCACCCTGTCAAATGTCCGTGAAGTCCAGTGATTCGTTGCGACTTATCAATCGACTCGGAAAGATAGCTCCAAAAAGTTTCACTCTTGGACGCATCGAAGACGAGCCCGCTCTGGGTGGAGTCACGATGTGTAACATTAAGTATGGCCAACTTGCTATCGAGCGACTTGACGGCTGCTTCGTTTGTATTTGCGATAAATGCGATTGGCAACAAGTAATGCTCTGCCTCGCCCTCCGAATAAGTAATACGTACTCCCATCAGATAAATGCTGCCGTCTTGAGCACCATCGCCTAGATGGATTACTTCTTGAATCTCTGTCGCCTGAATGATTCGAGCTTTCCCAGCATACCAACGTTGCCTGACGATGAACCGGGGTAGAACTGCTTCGAACCGTAACTTGTGTTTGTCCGAAAAAAGCTCCGTCCAGGATTTCTGAACCAAAATCGTCGGTAAATTCTCCTGCATCGATTGCGAATCTGCAGCGACCGGACTCTTCAAGTGAAGCCAGTAGAAAGCGTTTGCACCGATAGTGATGAAGTAGGGTTGGTCTCCAATGGGCGGAAACGGATTTTGGCCAAAAATCTCGATTGGAGTTACCCCTTTAAAAGCAGACAAGTTCAGCTCGGCGTATTGCGCATAGCGAGACAAGTTCGCAATGACCAAGACCACTTCGTCTTCGTGGCGGCGAACAAAGACAAGGACCTTCGAATTCTCCGGAGTCAAAAACTCAAGCGTTCCTTGACTAAACGCTTTGAATCGTTTGCGAACGGCAATCAATCGCTTCATCCACCAAAGCAACGAGTGTGGACTGCTTTGAGATGTTTCGACGTTGACAGCGGAGTAGTTAAATTCTGGGTCGGTCACCACTGGCAAATACATTTTTTGCGGATTTGCTGTAGAGAATCCTGCATTGCGGTCCGCGTTCCATTGCATAGGCGTCCTAACACTGTCGCGATCGCCGAGGTAGATGTTGTCTCCCATTCCGATCTCGTCGCCATAGTACAAGACGGGAGTTCCTGGCAACGAAAACAGAAGGCCATTCATAAGCTCGATCTTACGACGATTGTTCCCGAGCAGCGGGGCTAGTCGTCGACGGATACCGAGATTGATCCTCGCTTGCCGGTCGCGTGCATAGACACGGTACATAAAATCACGTTCTTCATCCGTAACCATCTCAAGCGTCAGCTCATCATGATTGCGGAGAAAAATTGTCCATTGGCAACTCTCCGGAATAGCAGGTGTCTGCTGTAGGATATCGATAATTGGATAACGATCTTCTTGCTGCACAGCCATGAACAATCGAGGCATCAACGGGAAGTGGAAAGCCATGTGGCACTCATCGCCATCGCCGAAATACTGGACCGCATCTTCCGGCCATTGGTTTGCTTCGGCCAACAGCATTCGATTCTGATACTCGCTATCGACGTGCGATCTCAGAGTTCTCAAAAATTCGTGAGTCTCGGGAAGATTTTCGCAACCCGTCCCTTCTCGCTCATAGAGATACGGAACGGCATCCAAACGAATTCCATCAACGCCCAGATCGAGCCAAAAATCGAGCGATTCGAAAAGTGCCTTGTGTACATCTGGCGAATCAAAATTGAGATCCGGCTGGTGCGAGTAAAACCGATGCCAATAGTAAGCACCAGCGACTTCGTCCCAGGTCCAATTGGACGATTCAAAATCTTTGAAGATTATCCGCGTACCTTTGTACCGCTCCGGAGAGTCGCTCCACACATAGAAGTCCCGTTCCTTGCTCCCTTTGGGCGATCGTCTCGCACGTTGAAACCATGCATGTTGATCCGAGGTATGATTGAGTACCATTTCCGTAACCACACGCAAGCCACGAGCATGCGACTCGTCAAGGAATGCTTTGAACGCGTTCAAGTCGCCGTAGATAGGATTGACGTCCTCGTAGTTCGCAATGTCGTAGCCATCGTCGCGAAGCGGTGAGGGGTAGAATGGAAGCAACCAGATTGTCGTCACGCCGAGATCTTGGATATATCCCAAGCGGGCAGTCAATCCTGCAAAGTCACCAATCCCGTCAGCGGTGCTGTCCGCGAACGCCCTGACATGCGTCTGATAGATAATCGCATCCTTGTACCAGAGACTTTCCTTTGTTCCGAGCATTACTCATCCTTAATGACGTTATGGTGTCCTAAATCCTGCGTGTATGCCTATGGACGCATTCACGCCGAAAATCCAATTCCTACCATCTTGGAAAAACCATATGCACGCTGTGTGCCAATTGGGAAGAATCGAGTCAGTTCTCCATTTGCCGTTGCTTCGCACACTTGTTTTCTATGCATTTTTACACAAAAACGGCGACTGCATCCGTTTGCTCGATCTCGCAAGAGATACAGATTTTGCCTAATGCAGGTAAAGTAAAGTATTTTCACTTGAGTTAGAAAACTTCTTTTGCGAGCAACATGCGTCGATCGATCGGACAAATCGCTGCTGCCAATTGAACAGATCGGTTTCGGGCGAAGTCGACATCATGGCAGTTCGTCTTTTCTTTGCTGAGACGCACTCAAGGTGCGCAGCTTAGATCGAAGCGTAGGCTGGCTCAGTCCAAGCAATTCACAAGCCATAGTTTGATGGCCGTTGGTGAGGTTCATGACTCTCGACACTATCAATCGATCGAATTCTTCCAAGGCAATTCTGTAGGTATTCGGCTTTTTACCATCCAAAGCGGCTTCAATAAAACTCCCGAGTTCGCTCCACGCCGAACGGTCGATTTTTTCCATGTTCGGCGGTGGTTGAGATGCGGCTTCTGAAAGTACTCGAGTTTCTGCGGGCAAAAAATCGGGCAAAAGTGTCGTTCCGGTGGAGACGATCAGCGCCTCGCGAATCACGCTTTGGAGCTCGCGAATGTTTCCTGGCCAACGGTACTCGCGAAGGACATCCAGTGTTTCCGCTGCCATGGTCTGCACGAGCGTACCAAGCTGCCGATTGTATCGAAACAGAAAATAATGAGCGAGTTCAGCGATATCTTCGACACGATCGCGTAGGGCTGGTAGATGGATCGTCACGCCTCGCAATCGATAGTAGAGGTCGCCACGAAACGAACCTGACTCAATCATCCCCTCCAGGTTCTGATGAGTTGCTGCGATGACTCGAACATCGACCTTTCTCGGGTCATTTCCTCCAACACGTTGAAACTGCCCGTCTTGAATCAACCGAAGTATCTTGGCCTGAGTCGAGGGAGGCATATCGCCGACTTCGTCTAAGAAAATCGTTCCCTCATGACACTGCTCGAACTTTCCGATCCGCTGCCGGTCTGCTCCTGTAAAAGCCCCCTTCTCGTGTCCAAAAAGTTCGCTTTCTAAAAGCATCTCTGGGATTGCAGCACAATTGATGGCGAGAAATGTAGACTTGTTTCTTTTGCTATGTTGGTAGATGGCTCGTGCGATCAGTTCCTTGCCGGTCCCGCTTTCGCCGAGAATCAAAACATTGACATGTTGTGGAGCGATGCGTCCGATTTGTTTGCAAATGGATTGCATTGCCACCCCGTTTCCGATAAGCCGATCGCCTTCCATGTCTTGTTTTTCCGAAGTGTCTACCACCGCCGGGATTCTCATGAGTCTCCCAATTTTTAACGCCTGCTCCACAACTTGGAAAAGCTGGTCAAGGTCCAGCGGCTTCACTAGGTAATCGAATGCGCCGAGCTTCATCGACTCAATTGCCGTATCGACATTTCCGTGCCCAGTAATAAAGATGATGATGACCTGGGGATCGACTTTTTTTAGTTGTTCATAGACGGTCCAACCCGACTCCTTTCCCAGTCGAATGTCGAGAAGAACCACGAGCGGCTTTTCTTGTATGAGCATCTCAATCCCTTGGTCCGCACTGCCGGCAACCAAGACTTCGAGCACATCGCTTTTTAGCACTTCTGCAATGGAACGACGGATTCCAGGTTCGTCGTCGATGACAAGCAGCGTCTCCATATTCAGTGGACTCTTCTAACGGTTAATGTGTGCAAGGGGAAGTACTATCGTGAAGAGTGCGCCGCCCGCCGGTGCATTCTCTGCTGTCAATAAACCCGAATGATTGTCGATGATTTGACGAGAAATAGCTAACCCAAGTCCCGTCCCGCGATCCTTGGTCGTGGCGAACGGTTCGAATAGGCATTCGAGTATCTCCGTTGCGATTCCTGGACCCGAATCGAGAAATGAAATGGATGCACGTTCCGCATCCTTCAACGCAACTGCGACTCGGAGCGTTCCTCCCTGGGGCATGGATTCGATGGCATTTAGAATCAGATTCACAAAGACTTGATGCATTAGCTCCTTGTCGACGTCGATCAGAATGACCTTATTCGGTTTCTCGAATTGGATTTCAACGCCTGCTTGCTTGATCTTTCCAGCGACCAGGTTGAATGCACGCTGAATGATCTCTTCAGCGTCGTGCGCTTCGGCTTGAAGCGGTCGCACTCGCGAGAAGTCAAGCAGTCCTTCGATCGTCGATTCCATGCGGCTAACTTCGTCAAAAATCAATTCAACTTTGTCTTGATTGAGCAACTCCATTTGGCCTTTTCTCAGCGCATTCTGTAGAAGCAGTTTTACCGATGTCAGCGGATTTCGTAACTCGTGTGCGACACTCGCGGCCAGTCGACCTACAGACGAAAGCCTTTCAGAGCGAATCGCTTCGCGCTTGGATCGGTCGAGATCCTTGTGTACCTCGCGTAAGCGTTGGACAATGGCTTCGGCTTGGTGCTGCATGTCACCAAGCTCGCCTGACAGCGATCCAATGGTAACCTCACCAAGTTCCTGCGTTTGATTGTCCGCTTGTTTCATCGTAACAGCGATTTTGGTCACACTTTTTTGGAGCCGTCTGGCAAGTCGCCAGCCAAAATAAATTCCCAGTAGCGGTCCGACGACGAGAAGTGCACTTCGAATTGAACCGACCCACTTGCCCCATTTGCCTCTGGAACTAGCCGAAGAATCAACGAGTTCTCGATTGATCTGTTTGATTCTAACCATGCTGGCGTCGATTTGGTTGGCGAGCGCGGTGAGTCGTTGTTTGATAGCTGAAAACGCGGCTGCGTTATCCAGCGATTTTGAAGCGATCACTCCAGTGGATGGACTCTGCGTCAGTTCAACTTGAGGAGTTGGAGCAACCATGTCCGGTGCAAAGAATTGATTTCCTTCGATGCGAAGGAAGTCAATTAGTGGCGAGCATAAATCCATCTGATCTCGTTCAGCCTGGGAATGTGCCGCTTGTTGCAGGGACAATCGTTGCGAGTCGAGTTCCTGATCGATAAGTCGCCAAAAGGGGAGCATTCGAGTTGCGTTTGCGTGGGAGCCCTCGGGGCGATCGTCCGAGGGAAGGATAATCGCCAGTCGCTTGAGG
>JBBRGW010000282.1:0-5902 GCA_038223525.1 Pirellulales bacterium | reverse complement strand
GTTGGTAACAACTCCGGTAGAGAGACCGAATTTAGAATCATTGGCGACTGCAATAGCGTCTTCGATATCGGCCACAGCAATGATTGGAGCAAGCGGGCCAAACGATTCTTCTCGAATCATCACGGCATCGCGTGGCACATTATCGATCACTGTCGGTTCGAGTAAAGCACCCGTACGTTTGCCGCCCAACAAAACTTTTGCACCGCTCGCCACTGCCAATCGCACACGTTCTTCAAGAACCTTAGCGGCCGCTTCGTCGATAACTGTCCCAACGATTGTCTTCGGGTCCGCAGGGTCACCACACAAGTAGGTCGCTGATTTGGCCACGAACTTCTCAGTAAACTCAGCCTTGATTTTTTCGTGGATCAACAACCGCTTGACCGCCGTGCAGCGTTGCCCGGAATTGCGATAGCAACCTTCGGCTGCGAGGCTGACTGCCATCTCCATGTCCGCATCGTCCATGACAATCAGTGGGCTGTTACCGCCAAGTTCCAGACACAGTTTCTTATAACCGGCAATTTTGGAGATCCTTTTTCCAACCGACGTACCGCCGGTAAACGTAACCAACTCGATCCGATCATCGGCGATCAAGGGCTCGACGAGGGTTGCGATATCTCCAACAAAAACGCTGAGCATGTGTTTAGGCAAGCCAGCTTCGTACATCAACTCGATCAGCTTAATCGCAGTCAACGGAGTCTTGTCAGACGGTTTTACGAGCATAGGAACGCCCGCCGCGATTGCGGGCGCGATTTTGTGAGCGACTTGATTCAACGGATGATTGAAAGGGGTGATCGCAAGCGCGAGTCGGAGTGGTTCACGTGTCGTGAAAATTTTCCGCTTCTTGCCTTGTGGAGAAACGTCACACGAAAAAATTTGACCGTCGTCTTTGAGAGCTTCGCTGGCTCCAAATTGAAATACATCGCAGGCACGACCAACTTCGTATTGCGTTTCTCGCATGCAAAGCCCGGTTTCCATACGGATCAAGTTGGCGAATTCATCAGCTCGTTCCAGCAATAATTCGCGAGCGGTGTTTAGCACAGCCGAGCGATCATAACGAGTCGTGTCAGCCCCGCCGGCCAATGATTCCTCAATCAGACTATCTATGTGATCCGGGCCAAGTTTACTGACCGTTCCGACGAGGCTATTGTCGTAAGGATAGTGCACCAAGAGTTGCGAATCGGTACTGATAGGCCGGCCGCAAATGTACGAAGGAAGCTGGATGGTTTTTTGGGTGATGGTAGACATGGTTCTTGTGTTTTAGATATAAGAATTAAGCGACGGAGGTCTTGAACAAATCGCGATTTAGGAACTTACGACCACTCCGTTGCACGCGAAATCGAAAATGTCGAAATTGCGAGGATCGCCTTGCGATTTTTTGTAGTAGATTTCGTTTAGCTCATGGGAAAGAACCATCGGTACCATTTCTTCATAACGTCCACCGTGCGACCGCAGTTGGCCTGCGAGTTGTGCGAGGTCATGGTGGGCCGGCGTGCGACCGATCACGAAATCGCGGTTGGATAACACGAACAGGTCACCGATGCGATCGACTGGAAGCTGCAATTTGGTTAGCGCAGTTTCTCGCGTATGCACTTCGGCAACGCCCTCCAAATTTAATACCCAATTCGCAATCTGGCTCCGGTCGGCGGATGCGGGCAGATAAACCGTGACCGCTGAACCAAGTGCACCGTGATGTTTTACGTAGGGGTCTGTAATGGGGCAAATCACCGTGATTCCATCGCCGAATTTTTTGGTTAGCTCGGTTTCTAGATAGACGACATTTGGATTGCCATTGGCATCACATTTCGCGTTCATACCGTGATCCGCAGTGGCCGCAACAATACAGCCCAGACGCAGCAGTCTTCCAATCTCATCATCGATTCCACGATAGAACTCCAACGACTCAGGGGCTTCGGGAGCGTATTTGTGCTGCATATAGTCCGTGAGCGTCAAGTAGCAGAAATCGGCTAGACCAGCTTCGATCAAATAGACGCCTGCTTTGAGAACGTATAAACTTGCGTCACCCGAATAGATCTCTGGTTTCGGACCGACATGGCTGATAATGTCATCGATTCCGTTGACTTGCATCGAGAGTTCATCGGCGCGTTCGGTAGAGAAAGCGATGCCGGTCATGTTCTTGGATAGCAGCTCTCGCAATTTATCTTTGGCGGTCACCATAGCGACTTTGCGTCCTGCATTGGCCGCAGCGGCCAAGATCGTTTCCAGTCGCAGAAACTTCGACGAGTTTGTCATCACCTCTTTGCCGGTTTCTGGGTCGATGATGTAATTTCCGCCTATCCCAGTCTGAGACGGCGGACAACCTGTCACTACGGCCGAGTTGTTGACGTTGGTAAAGGATGGGAGTGCGCCGCGAACCAACGATCGATGGCCGGTCTCGAGCATCCGAGCTAGGTTGGGCATAAACCCTTTGGCCAGCGAAATCGAGAGATACTCGTCTGCACATCCATCGATGCAAAGGATCGCAATAGGGACAGCAGGAGGATGATAAGCACGTCCATTAACCGAAAATTTAGCATCAACGATCGTTTGCGTAGTTGTATTCATTTGCACATTGAAAAAGGGTAATTAAAGAAGGCGACCATATTCTAAGCGATGGCCATAAAAAAGGTGAGGCAGAACCGCTTCGATTGGCTGATTTTTGCTCTATGGCAACCACGGCTAGCGTCGGGTGTGGTAGTCTGATTTGTACCAATGTGGCAATCGTTTTGGAACGCCGGAAGGTAGTCCGAACCCCATTTCAGTTTTACGAAGTAACTCATGCGAAGCTTGTTCGACAACACGCCGGTCAAGTCCGATTTCCAGATCCCAGAGATGGAATTCCCTCGTGAGTCGCAGGTCGTTATTATTGGTGGTGGAGTTGCCGGAACCTCATTGGCCTACCATTTCGCCCGGGCTGGCTGGAGCGACGTGGTCTTGCTGGAACAAAACCGGATTTCATCCGGAACCACCTGGCACGCGGCAGGGATGGTCGGGCAACTGAGAACAAGCTCGGCACAGACCAAAGTCAACAAAGCCTCGACCGAACTCTATGCGAGGTTGATGTCCGAAACGGGGCACGATCCGGGATGGCTACAGTGCGGCGGATTGCAAATCGCTTCTTGCCCGGAACGACTACTTCAATTGCAGAGAAGCGTCGCGATGGCCAAGGTCAATGGCGTGGCAGCTGAAATGATATCTGCCAGCGAATGCGCAGACTATTGGCCGATCATGCGAACAGAGGACCTTGTGGGAGGAGTCTATCTACCCGGTGACGGCCGTGTGTTGCCCGGCGAATGCGCAAAAGCTATGGCCCGAGGTGCGATGGCTGGCGGAGTTAAGATTTTTGAGCAGCTTGCCTTGGAAAAGTTATTGTTCACCGAATCGGCTAGCGGCATGAAACGGTTTACCGGGGTCAGGACCAACCGAGGCGAGATTCGATGCGACTGGGTTGTCCTAGCGGGAAACATGTGGATGCGTCAAATCGGGTTGTCCGTCGGTGTTGATATCCCGGTTTATCCATGCGAACATCACTACGTCATTACACGGCCGATAGAGGGTTTGACGCGTGATTGTCCGTGCGGTCGCGACCCGGATGTCGGCAATTATTTCCGAACACTCGATGACGGGTCTGTGAAGCTAGGCGCGTTTAAGAAACGGTCCAAGCCATGGCAAATAGAGGACACAGTGCCAAGCGATTTCGCCTTTCAGTTACTTGAACCCGACTGGGAAGATTTCGAACAACCGCTTCGCGATCAATTGCATCGCTTTCCGGCTATCAAACGAGAGGACATTGTGAAGTTTGTGAATGGTCCCGAAGCCTTCACTCCCGATAACAACTTCATTATGGGACAACCGTTTTGCACCGATGGCTTGTTTGTGATGGGAGGATGGAATTCCGCTGGCATCGCCTGCTCTGGTGGAGCCGGAAAGTTTGCCGTCGAGTGGATCGAAAATGGCGGAATGACACTCGATTTTAGCTCAGCGGATATCCGCCGATTTATGCCGTTTCAAAACGGCCGCAAGTATTTGCAAGAGCGAGTCAGCGAAGTCCTGGGACTTCATTATCAGATGTCGTGGCCAGGTCGGCAAATGGAGACTGCCCGCGATGTTCGCGCCTCTGGACTTCTCGAATTTCATAAGCAACATAACGCTTGCTTCGGAGAAACCGCGGGGTGGGAGCGACCGCTATTTTACGCCGCGGCCGGCACTGAGCCAGAAATTGAGTATTCGTTCTTGCGACAGAACTGGCATGAACAAGTGTCGGAGGAGGTCAAGGCGTGCCGTGAGTCGGTCGCGCTGCTCGATCAATCGACCTTTGCTAAGTTCGAATTGACAGGGCGCGACGCGTTGCCATTGATGCAACATTTGTGCGGAGCCAACCTAGACCGCCCCGTTGGGCAAGCTGTCTATACCGGTATGTTCAATTCGCGAGGCACATTTGAGTCGGATCTGACGGTGGTCCGCACGGGCGACGAATCCTTTTATATCGTCACCGCCACCGGACAACAACAACGGGACTTCGACTGGATCGTGCGCCACATCGGCAACCTTGACGTCGAGTTGGCTGACGTGACGACAGACTGGGCTGTCGTATCGGTCATGGGTCCGAAGTCACCTAGGGTTTTGAATCGCCTGGCTCCCGATGCATTCCCCATCGAAGAGGTTCGCTATGGCACCGTTCGCGACCTTTCCATTGATTCGATTCCTATCCGAGCGTTGCGAATCAGCTATGTCGGCGAGTTGGGGTGGGAACTGCATGTGAGAGCCGATTCGGTACAACGGCTAGCAAACAAAATCATGTTAGTTGGTTCTGAATTTGGTATTCGACCGATTGGCACTTATGCGATTTCCGCGATGCGAATCGAGAAAGGATTTCGAGCATTCGGTCACGATTTGTCGCCTGCGGAATCACCGCTAGAAGCAGGCTTGAGTTGGACCATTGATTGGGATAAAGATTTCTTGGGTAAAGCGTCTTTACTGGAGAAACGGAATCAGCCGTTGAGTCAGCGTTTGGTTTGTTTCGCACTAGAGGATCCCGCGGTAACACTTTGGGGCACAGAACCGATTTTCATGGGCGAGAGGCTGGTGGGCTACACGACGAGCGCCTGTTTCGGTCCGACGATTGGGACCAGCGTGGCGATGGGTTATGTCAAACATCCGGCAGGTGAATCGCTGAGAGCAAGCGACCTTCAGTCCAACTCGTTTGCAATTGTACAATTTGGCCAACGCTATCGCGCACGAGCCTCTTTGAAACCATGGGTTTAGCGATAGCTTCACCGCTCCCAAAATAACTCGAAATAGGAACGCATGACACAATCATCTGCGCCGTCGCGAATTAGCCAGTGGATCGAAAACCGGCCGCAGTGGATTGTGGTGCTGTTCGCAATGTTGGCTGCTTTTGCGGCTTACCTGAGTATGTATGCGTTTCGTAAACCGTTGGCCGCCAATAGCTACGAGGGGATCCAAGCATTCAGTCTGTTTGGGACCGCTTTTGACTACAAAGCGATCGCGTTGATTTCGCAATTGTTAGGATACATGTGTTCGAAATTTCTTGGAGTAAAGTTCGCATCAGAGGCTCCGCTTTCGCGACGTGCGATTTATGTTTTGGCCCTAATTTTGTTTTCATGGCTGATGCTCGTTTTGTTTGCCGTGACTCCCGCACCTTACAACCTAATCTGGCTCTTCTTTAATGGATTGCCATTGGGGATGGTGTGGTCCATGTTGTTTGGAATCTTGGAAGGCCGAAAGGTAACTGAGTTTCTTGGATTGGCGATGAGCATCAGCGTCGTGTTCGCTTCGGGCTGGGTAAAATCCGCTGGTCTGTGGACGATTCAAAACTGGGGTGTCGATCCGTTTTGGATGCCTGCCGTGACCGGGTTGCTCTTTGTACCGCGTTTGTTGTTGT
>JBBRGW010000281.1:0-5908 GCA_038223525.1 Pirellulales bacterium | reverse complement strand
CACCAAGATCCTTTACGGCATCGGCGATGCGAAGACCTATTACGCCCAACTAACTCCCGACGAACAACGCGAACTGCAAGCTCGAATTGAACTCAAGTTCACCATCAACAACCCCACCTACTATCGACCGAGCGATTCGGTTCGACTCACATTGGACTTGAAGAACGTATCGGAGCTGCTTGTCAAAGTCTATCGGCTCAACGCCCGCAACATCCTCTCACAACGCAAACTACCGATCGGAACCGATCTCGACCTCGACGGCTTGGTCGCCAACATTGAGAAGCGAATCTCGTTCGCCCAGCCAGCAGAGCTGCGGCACCGCGAAGTGCTCGAATTTCCTGAACTCGATGGGGGCGGAGCCTGGGTGGTCGATCTACTCGCTGGCGGACTACGAAGTCGTACCCTTGTCCACAAAGGGCACTTGCACGCAATACAGCGCATGTCCGACGCTGGCGACACATTTCGGATCTTCGATGCGGATGGCAAACACCTCCCCACCGCCAGAGCTATCTTCGGTGCTCGTGAATTCGAGCCCGACGACCAAGGGGATATCGTCATTCCGTTTGGTAGCGAAACCAAAACTGATTCACTGATTCTCGTGGATGGCCCCATCGCATCGGTGCAGCTGTTTGTTCATAACGGCGAAAACTTCCAGCTTCAAGCCGGTTTTCTTTTGGATCCCCAGTCGCTGCTTGCAGGTGCTAAAGCCACCGTTGCCGTCCGCTCGAACCTGCTTTGCAACGGCCAGCCCGTTTCGCTGTCTCAGTTGGAGAAACCAATGCTGACGATCACCTCTACGGATTTGGACGGGATCGCTGCCACACAAACCATTCCAGACTTGAAGCTAGCAGACAACGGCGAGTGGACTTATTCTTTCCTGACGCCGCAGCGGTTGGCTAGCATCGAACTTACGCTGAGCGGACAAGTCCTTAAGTTAAGTAACGAAACCCGTGTTCCCGTTGCGAGTTCGCATCGTGTAGTCCTAAACGGAATGGCAAAAACACAGCAGATCCGCGATTTCTTTTGGACGCAAACAGACAAAGGAAACTTCCTCGAAGTCAGGGGTCGCAATGGCGAGCCCGCATCGCGCATCGCTGTACAATTGGATTTCAAGCTGTTCGGGCTTACTCCCACAACCTCTGTTCGTTTGGCTACCAACGAAGAAGGTGTCGTCGACCTAGGGCTACTTCCAAACGTAGAACGATTCAAAGCGTCCGCGGATTCAATTGCTGCGAGAGAGTTTGTATTGACTCGCGATACGCCCAATTGGCCTGCTGTTTATCATGCTCTTGCGGGCCAGCCGATTGAAACGGTTTGGAATACTATTGATCGAGCCGAACAAGGCCCTCAAAAAATCGGTCCCGGCGACAAGCCATTTCCTCGGCTTAGCCTACTGGAGTTTCGCGGTGGTGTCGTATCTGCAATCCACTCGGACAAAGTCGTCATCGAAAGTGGCCTCGTCAAAGTCAAAGGTCTCGATCCGGGAACATACCGATTGACTGACCATTGGTCTGGTATCGCGATGCAAATCAATGTGATCCAGGGTGAACGGCAAGGGAACATGCTCATCAGCCCTTCGAAGTTCCTCGAGACGAATCGCGTTCGAAACGTCCATGTCAAAGACATTAAGCTTACAGACGATAAGCTTCAGGTTCAACTTGGCAATCAAGACGCATTTACGCGTGTGCATATTGTCGCCGACGCATTCGAACCCAAAACGAATTTTGGCCAAAGCCTTCCCGCTGCCGATTTTCCCCTCACCTCTTCGGCGCGATTGAGAATACCGAGCTTCTATATCAACTCGCTTAAACTAGACGAAGAGTACCAATACGTCCTTCAACGGCAATTTTTGAAAAAGTACTTGGGTAGCTTGTTGCCGCAACCGAGCGCTTTACTCAACCCATGGGAGCTAGCAGTCACGCAAAACAATAGCCAGTCGGCTGCCGCTGGCGATCCCATGTCAGCCATGGCGCCACAATCGGCCGCGCCAGGGGGTGGTGGGATGAGAGGCGCCGCGGAAAAACAAATTATCGCGAGCGATGGAGCACCTGAATATGAGTTCCTCAAGCGAGGTTCTGTTCTGCTGACTAACGGTCGATGCGATGAAACAGGACTTTTATCCATCGATCGCACGCTTTTCGGTACCCTGCAAAGTATCACCGTGATTGTAGTACACCCCAGCGGCACAACCTACCGTACGCTGCATCTTCCTCTCAATGCACCGAGGGAAATCAGTGACCGACGTTTGGTGAAAGCGTTCGCCGCAACAGAACGACTGACCGAGATTCAAAGTGTGCGATTATTACCGAAATCGGATAAGATCGATCTTGGTGATGCCGCTTCGACGCGAGTCAAGATCTATGGCTCGGTGCCAGAGGTATTCCAGCTCTATCGAACTCTGCTCAACAATCATGCTGATTGCGACAAATTTGAATGTATCGCCCGATGGCCATCGCTCAGCGAAGAACAAAAGGAACAGCATTACTCCGATCTTGGTTGCCACGAATTGAATCTTTTTCTCTTGGTGCATGACCTCAAGTTCTTTGATCGGGTCGTTCGGCCCTACTTGGCAAACAAGATGCAAAAACAATTCATGGACGACTTTGTGTTGGGCGCAGAACTCACGAAATACGTTCAACCATGGAAGCTTGCTCAATTGAATGCAGTAGAGCGAGTTCTTTTGGCAAAACGAATCGCAGCGCAAACCGGTAGTACCAAGCGTTGGATGGGGGACTTGATACGCTCTGTTCCAATAAACTCCGCCGAACAGTCGGTTCGATTCAGCAAAGGTTTGATGAGTTCGGCTCTGGACGGGATCCAATTGCGTACATTGAATTCCATGCTAATCGAGGATAGAGTCCGTGATTCGTCCGAATCGTTTAGCCTTGGATTCAATCAAGCGGCACCCGTTTTTTTCGATGTGGAAACACTTGATCGGTCGGGCCGAGTAGAGGCGGATAGCAAATCGGCAGACGACGCACCAATTGTCGCTTCGAAAAAGAAAGAGAATAGGTCCTTAGGAAGAAATGCCCCTCAACGCCTTTACCAGTCGCTGGAATCCACTCGCAAATGGGCGGAAAGCAATTACTACCGACTACCCTTGCCGAATCAAACCGGTGACTTGATCAGACCGAATGCATTCTGGCTGGACTACTTGAACCACACCGGCGACGGCCCTTTTTTAACCAAGCATCTTGAAGTTGCCGCAAGCAATTTCCATGAAGCCCTCCTCGCAATTGCAGTCCTCGGCTTGCCATTGGATGCCAAACCAACTTCGCTGAGCGTCGAAATGGGCCGTTTGATGGTTGCTACCAATAACGAATCGATCGCCTTTGTTCAAGGTTTAGAACGCAAGGAGCAAAGCGCTGAACCAGCCACGATTTTGGCGAGACAGAGCATTTTTCTGGCAAGTGATACCGGCGAGGATGCAAAACCGGTCAAGGAACAATCGTTGATCAAAGGGACTGTTTATCGGTTACGAGTCGTGCTGACCAACCCGAGCGCGTCGATTGTCCGTGTCAATGTTTTGCAACAAATCCCGCAGGGAGCAATCGCTTTGGAGAATGCCAAAGTCGTCAATGGCAACAAGCTGGACCTAGCACCGTTTGCTACTCAGGAACTGAGTACCAAGTTCTACTTTCCGCAGTCAGGAGCATTCGAGCACTATGGTGCTCAAATTGCAATCGGCGACAAAATCGCCATCGCTATCCCGTCCACCAACCTCAAAGTACTAGACACCCCTGATTCCATCGACGAAAGTTCATGGTCCTATGTCGCGTCTTGGGGCACCGACGAACAGGTTCTAGAACATCTCAAGAACGCGAACTTGTTCAAGATAAACCTTGAGGCGATCGCTTGGAGGATGGCCAACAAAACTTTCTATGCAAAATGCTTGTCGCGACTCAATGAATTTGGTATCTACAATCCGACTCTATGGGCGTATTCACTGAAACACAATGATGCACCTAGGCTTCGAGAATTTCTTGAGAGCAATGCAACTATTGTGAGCCGAGTCAGTCCGTTCTTTGATTCAGAAGTGATGTCAGTAGAACCGATCGATCGACTGCAGTTCGAACACTTGGACTTCCGCCCGTTGGTAGTGGCTCGAACGCATCAATTAGGCCCGAAGCGAGTCATTCTTAACGATGGACTGGCAGTGCAGTACGAACAGATGATGAAAGTACTGGGCCATCAAAAGAGTATCGATGTGGAGCAGAAGTTGTGTTTGGTGTATTACCTGATTTTGCAAAATCGCATCGAGGAGTCGATTTCGCTTTTCCAGCAAATCGATGTAGCGAAACTGGAAAGCAAACTGCAGCACGACTACTTCGCGGCCTACCTGAACATGCTGCAGAGCAAATTCGATGAGGCGGACGCTCTCGCTCAGAGGTATGTCGCTTATCCCAATCCGCGTTGGCGAGATTGGTTTGGCCAAGTCCGCTCGCAGATCGCAGAGCGAAAAGCGATACAAGCCGGCAAAACCGCTGACATAGCCAAGACAGCGGATTGGAAAACCGATCCAGCCAATCGATTGTTGACCGGTGCGCGGGAACAACAAAACATCAACGAATCGGCCGGCCTACCAGCATTGGATTTGATTCCAGATGGCGAGCGTATTGTTCTTCGTCATCGCAACCTGGAAAGAGTCGATATCAAGTTCTATCTTGTGGACATTGAACTGTTGTTTAGTCGCAGCCCTTTTGCTCAACAGGAGGGTAGCCGAGTCAACGTTATCGAACCGAACTTGGTCGATGGGATCAAGTTGGAGAGGGCTGAAGTTGCCACGGACCTAACGGTAGCGATTCCCGACAAACTCAAGAACAAGAATATTGTTATTGAAGTAACCGGTGGCGGGCTTACCAAAAACTTGGTCTTGTATGCGAATTCGTTGGTAGTAAACCACTCGCCGAATTTAGGTCGCTTGCAAGTCTTTACTAAGCAAGGCTTGCAACCGCTCGAGGGAGCATATGTCAAGGTTTATGCACGTGACGCCTCCGGAACTGCGAAGTTTTTCAAAGATGGATACACCGATTTGCGGGGCCAGTTTGAATATACGTCTTTGAGCACCAACGATTTGGAAACGACGCAGCGGTTCTCATTGCTGGTCTTGCACCCCGAGCATGGCACCCTCGTACGGGAATCCGAACCACCCAAACGATAAGGCGTACCAGATCGACGCCGAAAAAGCCGTTGGCTAGTTTAGTTGTACGACGCTCCGCGTCGTGTTTCATGCGACGCGGAGAGTCGTAAAACTAAGAGGGTTTCCCTGCATCGATGCCGCCGTATTTGGGCACGCTCGGTTCCTTAATTTCCTTGAGCAAACGCAAGACAATTTTGTCTGTCGTCATCCCCTCCGCTTGCGCTTGAAAGTTGGTGCTCAAACGGTGACGCAGGACCGGGACGGCAATTTTGCGAATATCTTCTATCCCCACACTAAATCGACCATCCATAGCAGCGATCGCTTTGCCTGCGTGAATGAGGAATTGGCCTGCGCGGGGTCCGGCCCCGAAGTCAAGGAGTTCTTTGACAACCTCGGGAGCGTCCGGTTCGCCGGGCCGTGTAGCACGAACCAATGCGACCACGTACTTCACGATGAATGGACTGACAGCCACGCTCATGACGAGTTTCTGAATGTTCAAGATCGCGCGGGCGGAAAGCACTTTAGAAACGTCGGGTTTTTCGCTGCGGGTCGTCGACGTCATAATCTTTTCTTCTTCTTCGGCGCTCGGGTATCCGACTTTAATATTGAACATAAACCGGTCCAGTTGCGCTTCGGGAAGTGGGTAAGTTCCCTCCTGTTCGATTGGGTTTTGTGTTGCGATGGCGAAGAACGGCTCGGGGAGCTGGTAAGTGTTCCGCCCGACGGTGATTTCCCGCTCCTGCATGGCCTGGAGTAGAGCTGCTTGTG
>JBBRGW010000280.1:0-5964 GCA_038223525.1 Pirellulales bacterium | reverse complement strand
GATGACCTGGGACGCTGCATAGTTGTCCCCTGCGCAGTATCCGTAGTTCGATAGGCCACGGGCCCGGCCTTGATTGGTAGGCTCAGCGAAGCCTGAGCTACTTGGGCACTCCAGGAATGGTACGCGTGCTCGAAATTGTGCGTCACCACTCCACGGATCGATATTGGGCAACATGGAATTGTAAAGTGCTGTCCCCTCAATGTAAGGCAGATTCGCATAATGCCCGGACATCGCATACCGCTGTCCCCAACCTTGAATAGAGCCAGGGTTGACTCCACCAGCGCCCGTTTGCATGGGCGGGAATTTTTTGGTGGACGACTCGTAATTGTGCGCTGAAAGCGCAAGCTGTTTGAGATTGTTACTGCACTGCATACGCCTGGCAGCTTCTCGAGCGGCTTGGACAGCGGGCAATAGCAAACCCACCAAAATCCCAATAATCGCAATGACAACTAATAGTTCAACCAGAGTGAAAGCTGGTCGACGTGACCAAAAAGAACGTTTCATAAACAAGAGCTCCTAAAGATATACCGGAGATAAATTGTCCAGACCGAAGCTTAAGGGGCGTAAGTTCACATTGCAAGACAATAGAGATGTCTTTTTTTGTTTAAGGTAGAATGAACGGATAGGTTTTTCCCCGAAACTGCTCTACGGAAGCCCTTTGAGCAAAGAAAACATTGATTTTTTCGTTAACGGCTTGGATGGGTTCGTCGAGAAAAAAAATCCAGAAATTTTTAGAAATCAGCCGAAACCTTGTGCGGCTGCACGTGTTCGGCGTACTCAAAGTGGGAACCGTAGTTCAGAAAAGTCGTTTTCAACGACGCCCGCTTTACGATTACGACCTAAGGAACTTGCGTTTCGAACCTAGGCAACGTCGTACTGAGAATGGTTGGTTTTCGTCGGACGCTAGCCGCCTATGCCACGATTGCACTCATCCCTGCAAAAGAGGATGGACAACGTTGCCATGCACGTCGGTCAATCGGAAATCGCGACCGGCGTAACGATACGTCATCCGTTCATGATCATACCCCATCAAATGCATAATGGTGGCATGTAGATCGTGAATAGACACAGGGTTTTCAACCGCGCGGAAGCCAAACTCATCGGTCGCACCATAGACACTCCCCTTCTTGATTCCGCCCCCTGCCATCCACAGAGAAAATCCCCAATGATTGTGATCGCGGCCTTGGCTGGCTCCAGAACCATCCTGTCCCATCTCAACTGAAGGAGTACGACCGAACTCGCCGGAACAAAGTATCAACGTTTGGTCGAGCAAGCCGCGTTGTTTCAAATCGATGATTAAGGCTGCGAGCCCTTGATCGCATTCGCTTGCAACTTTTTTGTGTTCCGATTTGATGTTGGAGTGACTATCCCACGGTTGCGAATCGCCATGCCATGTTTGCACAAAGCGGACTCCGCGTTCGACCAGCCGCCGTGCCATCAACAATTGTCGATTCTGCGGCCCATCCCCATAGAGCTTCAATATGTGTTCCGGTTCTTTCGAAATGTCGAATGCATCGCTCGCTTCGGTTTGCATTCGGAATGCGAGTTCAAACGATTTGATCCGAGACTCGATGGCGGCTTCGCCGGGACGTTCGGCAAGATGCTGTGCATTGATTTGTTGCAATAGATCAAACTGTTTGGATTGATCAAGCGAGGAGAGTCGTTTGTTCTGCAGGAAATCGATCAGCTTGGTGGGATCGTTGTTGGATGTGTCGATACGAGTGCCTTGGAAGGAACCCGGTAAAAAGGCGGAGCGCCAATTTCCCGCTCCACCGACAGGCATTCCGCCAGGACAAAGGGCGACGAACGAGGGCAAGTTTTCGTTGATGGATCCCATGCCCCAAGTCAGCCAGGAGCCGAGGCTTGGCCGAACCAGTCGCTGATCGCCTGTGTTCATCAGCATGAGTGACATCTCATGGCTGGGCAGCTCAGCGTACATCGATCGAACGACCGTCATCTCATCGACGCATTTTGATAAGTGGGGGAAAATGCTGCTGACAGGAGTGCCGCTTTCGCCATGCTTCTCAAATGAAAAAGGGGACGGGAGGGCCACTCCCGTTTTGCGTTCGGTTTGCAAATTTGCAAATGGGAGCATCTGTCCTGCTCGCCGCGTAAGCTCCGGTTTAGGATCAAACGTATCGACTTGTGACATGCCTCCATTGAGAAACACATGAATGATATGTTTGGCTTTGCCAGCGAAATGCTGAGGCAATTCTCCAATCGAATTTGCAGCCTGCGATGTGGACGAAAAGAGATCGGCGAAGGCCAAGCCTCCCAACCCCATTCCACACGTTCGCATCCAATGCCGTCGGCTATCGTTCATAACTTTACCTGGTTCTCAATCCAAAAAGACAAACTCATTCGAGGCCATCAAAGCATGCGCCAACTGAATCCATTTTCGCTCGGCGTCTGGGGTGGATTTTTCCGAGTCCGTTGCACCCGCTGCTTCTTCTATAAATCGCTTCGCTTGATCCATTTCAAACTCGGTCGGGGTTCGTCCAAGGACCCTGCGAACGGTTGCTACGATTCTTGCTTCCTGCGTCGTGTTCGCTAACGGGTTGGTTGAGGAATGCGTCAAGGATGCCAATCGCTTGGCTCGATCTTGAATGAAATCGGAGTTCAAGGCAAAAAGAGTCTGTTGAGGCACGGTTGTTTCTGGACGCTTGGCCGTACAAGCGTTCGGATTGGCGGAATCGAATGTGCTCATCAAGTTGGCGATGATGTCGCGATTGACGAACCCGTAGACGCTTCGGCGCGGTATTGCTGGAGTTGCATTGAGGTCGATCGGCCGGCCTCCCATCGTCAGATCGAGTTCATCGCTCACAGCCAACATGGAATCGCGCATCGACTCGAAATCGAGCCGGCGTCGAGGCATGCGCCAAAGCAAGTGGTTTTCAGGGTCTTTTTGCCGACTGGATTCGTTCTCGATCGCCCCTTGTCGATAAGCTTGGCTCAGCATGATCTGTCGGTGAAGCCACTTCATTGACCAGCCATTTTTTTTGAACTCATCGGCTAAATAGTCGAGCAATTCGGGATGGGTGGGAGGCAATCCTCGCGTCCCGAAATCATCTGGAGTACGGACTAAGCCGATGCCAAAATGATTTTGCCAGGCCCAGTTGACGATAACCCGGCTTGTCAGAGGATTGCTTTCCGAAACAACAGATTGGGCCAAGCCCAATCTGCGTTTGCCATTTTCGAACGACGAAGTTTCGTTGCCGGAAAGAACCGTGATGAACTTGGGCTGGACGAGCTGGCCACGAGCCAGCGGATTGCCTCGAACGAAAACGAAGTTGTCTTTCGGTAGAGGCTCCTCACGCAGGGACATCGCGCGAGGAGGGGAGCCTGCCGATGACAGATTTAGGGAATGGATTGCTCCTTTTTTGCCGCTGATAAGATCATTGATCGTGCGGTTGGTTAGCCGCATCGCTTCCTCGTCCGAGACTTCGCTAGGAGTTCCCGGTGCATACAGATGGTTGCGCAGTTGTAAGTGTGACGGACTATTGACTACCAAATGCTGAGCATGGTCGTCCGGCAAGATTTTCCCATCGAAGCTCGCTTCGTTGGACGCATCTAGCATGGCCTGCAACCACAACCGTTGCTCTTGTGCGAAAACCTTTCCATAGGTGTCGGCAGCTTCGGTCAATGAGTTTGGTTTTCTTTCGACCAGAGCATCGACGATCAACGAATTCCATTTGGGAGGATTACCGCGAAGCGCGTGCACTTTGTCGGGAGTTCGTCCAACAGCATCGAGTTCCGCAACGAGCGGATTTAAATAAGTATCGCGTTTGATTGCAAAGTCATCGGGCGACGTCTTCCCCCAAGACTGCATTTCCAACCAGGGTCCAAAGACTGGATCAGTTTTTGAAAGCCCCGCGAGATAATCTCGCCATCGATTGAAGATGAGGGGGCGAATGTCATCGGTGCGGTAGGAAAGAAACTCTGTCGAGAGATCTTGTTCGCCCGTTCCTTTCGCAATTTCGGTCAAGTACATGCCGACCTGCATGCGAAGTCTATTTCGCATGACTTCGTTCTGATCTCGAGCGAAATGATTTAGCTTGGCGTTCAGTTCATTGAGGTCGTCTTGGTATTTCTGGCGAGCGGCAACATCGGCAGCATCACCAATCTTGGGCAACTCCGATGGCGACTTGCTGGGTGCTATGCATGCGTAAAGAGAGTAGTAGTCGGTCGTTGGTATCGCATCAAATTTGTGATCATGGCAGCGTGCGCAGGTGACCGTCAGTCCCATCAGCCCGCGTGTGATTACATCGATTTGATCATCGATCGTATCGTGATAGTTTCGAAACTGCATTCCGACGGTTAAGAAACCGAGGGCAGCAAGAGAGAGACTATCATCTGCTTGTTCCAGTTGGTCTGCGGCGATTTGCTCAAGGATGAAACGATCGAAGGGGAGGTTGCGATTGAATGCACCAATGACATAGTCTCGATAAGTGTAGGAGAACGGGAATGTCGTGAAGCCGATAGCGGCGCCACCGTGCGTATCGGCATAGCGAGCGATATCCAGCCAGTGGCGACCCCACCTTTCGCCATAGCGCGGTGACTCAAGCAATCGGTCGACGAGTCGCTCGATGTGCCCCTCGGTCTTGTCGTTTTCGAAAGCAACGACTTCGTCCCAGGTGGGAGGCAATCCAATGAGATCGAAAGATGCGCGTCGAATGAATTGGGTCCGGGTGATTTCTTTGGCGTAAGTGAGATCGGCCTTGCTCAATTTTTCCGTCAGAAAGCGATCGATGGGCGATGAACCGGATGCCTCGTTTGCAGGGAGAGTGCTGAGCAAGTCTATTGATTTTGCAATGGGTTGAAATGCCCAATGGTCCGCGTACTTAGCACCTTCATCGATCCATTGGCCCAGTAGATCCATTTCAGCCTTCGAAAGGGTTTTGCCGGAGGAGGGTGGTGGCATCACGGAATCGGCATCTGTCGAACGGACACGATGCATGAGCTCGCTGTCGGCGGACATTTTGCTAACGATAGACGATTTCTTGGCTTCGATTTCCAGATCCAGCCTGAGGTCAGCTTTTCGCTGATTGGCGTCAGGGCCATGGCAATGCAGGCAGTACTCGGTGAGGAGGGGGCGAATTTGGCGATTGAAATCCACGTCGGCGCGAAGCTCCGAGCAGGCTAATACCGCCGTTAGGAAAATCGCAGCGAAGCATTTCAGGAAAACACAGTAACTACTAAACATCTATTTCTCGGGAAGGGTGGGGAATGTACCGAGCGTGGGTGGGAATCGCTATTGTAGTCGGTCTCGACGGTGAAAGCTCGTAGTGCTCCGTCTCGACTACTGTTTCAAGCGTTCGTAAACCGTTTCGATAGCCTTCGACTCCTCGTTACCCATAATGTTGTAGGCTGTGATCGTCAAATGATTGTTGTCGATCAACTCATATTCTGTTCGCCATCCGCCCTGTGGTTTGCCCGCTTCCCAGTCATATTTACCAGATGCAGAAAACCCCCTTTCGGTTGATTCGCCTTCGCTGAACAAGATCGCGTTACTCATGTGGAAATCATCGAACCATGATATCTGATATTTCTTTGTCACGCCGTTCATCGCCAGCGTCTCTTCACCGATCCTCGGCTTTCCTTTCATCGTGCCTTTATAAGTGTGACGAAAGAAATTCCCGTTTAGCAACGACACGATTTCACCAGCAACTAATGACTCATCAGCTAGTTTTCCAGGTTCGAACCAAGTCTTCACTGTCCCCTGCCACTTTCCGATACACTTTTGGAGTAGCTTTTCTTGTTCGTTCATTGTTTGGCTCTTTGCGTTTCCTATTTGGACCTTCGGATTTCTTGCTATCAGACGGGGGCGACGCTGTGACGTCAAACGTCAATATAAAGATTATCACGTTGGACGGATGCTGCGATCAACCTGCCCATGCGATACCGACACAGCCGACAAAAGTCAAAGTAGTAGGCACATTCCATGTGCCGTCCACTGAGAAGTCC
>JBBRGW010000279.1:0-6030 GCA_038223525.1 Pirellulales bacterium | reverse complement strand
CTGTTCACCGACAAGAAGTCTATGAGGCGATCAAACGTGAAAATCGCAAAGCGAATCACATCCTACCGGCCGAATTAAACGGCTTGAAGGAAGATCGTCCATAGTTGGCAAGTCACTTTGCATAACCTTTCAAGGATTTGTGGAGTGTTGAGCCTATCGTTCCCAATACTGAGAAATGCCTCAGGTCTGATACGCGACAAGCCTCGAATTGGAATGGTGACTGCGATTGCAGTCACTACCAATTCGAGGCTTGTCACTTTTTACGCCACCGTTGATCGCGAGATAGACCTGTCTTGGTCGCGGTCTGCTCGATCTGCTTTGCGAAACGCATTGCGTCTACGTAGTAACCCGCTGTGGAAGCGACCCCCTCTTTGACTTTGGATTGCCAGAATCCATTGAGTCGATCCATCAATTCTTCGCGAGTCCACTTCGCAAGGATGGAGGCGGCCGCGGATGGAAATATCGAGTCACCATCCACCGTGAATTGAACACGCATCGGATGGCCGCTCCATTGGGATGAATAACGACTGCAATCACGACCTTCGGACTCGATCTCAAACCACTCTTGATCGAACATGAACGTTAAAATCGATTGGTAGCGATTTCGACCACCATGCTTATCGCAATAGACTTCGATCGCTTCGCCTGTTTTTGAAAAAGCGGCAATAGTCTCCTTGACGAGGCCCAAAGAACTTTCGCTCAACAGAGTCGATTTGTTTCCAATCCGATCGACCTGCCGATTGAACTCGATTTCGTCAATGACCCGCATGCGAATCCCAGCCAACTCGATCGAATGCTTTCGGAGTTTCAAAAGTGCTGCGTCGAAGTACTGGGAATAGCTCAGTATGACTTCGTCTAGTCTTACACCGTAGCTAGACCGACGCGGGAGGTACCAAGCTATCCCGGACATCCGTTTCCAATCCTCCAAGGCAAAGGACGCGATCTGAGAATCCCAATCGTCAGGAACTCGCCCCTCCGCTGCAAAGCAAAGAAACCGAGCCCCTAGCAGCAATCCTTCCACGGCCAGCTTGTCTCGATGGATCTTCTTGGAGTCGCCGATGGGAACATGCGCAGAGTTGGACTTTAGCGGCTTGGGAAGAAACTCCGGTTCCAAAAGCTGTGTCATGTCCGTCGCATCGAGAGCACTTGGAACTCGCCAAGCCGTCGCTCCGATTGTGAGCGGTCCCATGCTCGGTCCGTATCCTGCTTCGTCGATCCCAACCAATAATTTCGTCTTCAACATCAAAAACTCTTACGTCCCTCGGCCGGTTGCTTTCCTGCTTCCTTTTCAATCTTGGGCTTGTCCCCCTGAAAAAACTTAAACGGAAGATTGAACAAATCCAGATCCATTTTCGGAAGAGCACTGCCAGACGGTTTTTCTGTATTCAATTCTTCAGCGATAGCCGGCAATGGCTCGATGTCGATGGTCCCTACCACAATCAATCGTTCCGGCAATTGAGTTAATCGCAACTCAGCGCCCCGAAACCATTGCAGCCATGGCGCTTGGTACTCGATCGGAGGAATGGTTTTAGTCGCGTCGAAGCCGATCGAGGATGCCGTTCCATTCATCACTCCAAATTGCTTTGGCCAAGCTGTACTCTGCCAAAATTCCTTGTCTCTTTTTGTCTCAGCTCTTTTTGTCTCAGCTTTTTTGGTCTCGGCTTCATTGTTCTCAGCTTTATTAAAATAGTATTGGCCTCCGAGTGAGCACTGCAGTTTTGCGTCGAGCAAACGCTCTGCTGCAAAGAGCGCCTGGTCCGGTTCCACCTTGAGCTGTTCTTGCAACGAATCGAGTAACATCAGATTCCCCCGCGTGGTTTGCGCTGCACGCCTGAACCAAAACGTATTGAACCAAGCAGAAAGTCTGCTCTTTTCGAGATCGCCGACTTTGATTCTTCCCTGGGCGAAGTCCTCTGCTGGAACGGGTTTTAGGTAAAGCGCACAGTTGTCCAATATAGAACGATCGAACGAGAGAACGCTGAAGCCCCCCATTTGCCAACGCCACACTCCGATAAACAATTTCGAAAAGCCCATAGCATCTGGTGCCCCACCACCCAACCCTAAAGGCAATCGGTCCAAGTAGCCCGGTCGTGGCCAGCCTCCAAGATATGCAGGAAGCGATTGTAAGGTTCTTAAGGTCGCGAGCAATCCTTTCGTTTCCCCAGGCACCGGTGGAACCATATCCTTCAAGCCCGCAAACATCACATGATCGGGAGAAAACGATCGCGAGGTGCTCTGGCCTGCCAGGTGTGCTTGGCAATTGATCACATCGTCGGGCGGCAGTTGAATCTGAGTTCGGACAGGTGGGGCGAGCATGCTCGAAAGCCAACCATACTTTTCCCGACCAAGCGGTGCAACGTAGGCTTCGATAGCCAATCTTTCGATAGGTTCGTTCGGAACGCGAGCGAACCTGCGAATCCCAACCATCAACGGGTCGGTCTGCTGCCACTGACTCGCATAAAACGAAGCCTGATCGCGATAGGATTGCGACTCCTCAACGGAACATTCAGAAATTTGAACGTCGGCGATCGGCAAGAAACTACCTCGTTTGCCTCTCAATGAATCATGCCATGCGCCCGAATACGACAACGTTTGGGAACCGTCTACGCGTGTTTGAAACATCGGTGGCAAATATCCTTCCGTGGCGAGTCGTTCGATGCTTGGGGCCGACTCCTTGATTCCGGTTTCCGCAGTCGCAGTTAAAGTTGCAAGCTCCGCAATTTCGATGGCCGCGATCGCTTTGAGTCGGCGGCGCAGTTCGATCTGGTACTGAGGTGATACAAGGTTACGAAAGAATTCTGACGAGAGGTAAACAAAGATGTCGTATTTGTTTTCAAAGGGCATCATCATTCGCGAGAATCGAAACGCTTGCGTATCACCCAACGAAGGTTTCCCGTTGCTTACCTCTAAAAAGCGTTCGACGAGCCTTCTGCTGGTTGTGAGAAAAACGAAGTCACCGCGATCGACCATGAACGAACGGACTTGGTTATCGGGAGTACTGAGCAGCGATACTTTCTCGCCGCCGATATCCAGTGTTTCCAATTTGCCTCCGATGTCCGCAAGCTTCTTGGCGGCAGCGGATCGGTCTGCGTTGAGCGACGTTTTTAGCAACGCCACGTTCTTCGCCTCGAAGACCACCCCCAAAGAGGGCCCCTCTTGCAAGTAAAGATCTTGCCCAATGATCGCCATATCGCCAATAATGGAATCGCCAAAAAGCTTTGCAACGGCCGTCGTTTTGGTATTGAGCAGACGCTCCATACGCTTGTTGGTTTCGTAGTTGAAGCCTCTCAGAACAGCCATTTGCGCAAGATCCCCACCCCGGTTTTCGCTCAGCGATTGAAACCAAAGATAATTCGAGAAACTTGCAAAACGCAAGTAGTAACACTCCGGTGGGACCTTTTTGGCGATCGACTCGATAACTAAGTCCTCGGGAGTGTAGGGGACCGCTGCGTCTAGCCAACGGGGAGGTTCTGGAGTTGGAACTAATTTGAGACTCTGCGGGGACGTTTTCCGTAGCGACTCTTGAAAAAGTTCGGCACGAAGCTCAGCAACACCCGCGACCAAAGCGATGGTTGGCATCGGATCGGTTTGCTTTCGCTTGGACGCAGTTTTTGGTACTAGATCCGGTAGGTCGAAACCGTAACGGTAAGCCAACATGTGCGTCAAATAGCTCTCAACAATTGCCGGATAATCGCTTCGTTCCACTTGACGCTTGGCTTGCTGAACATATCCATCCCACCAAGAGCGAACGAGAACTTGGAACGCGGGCGACGTGGAAAGCTTTTGAGTATTTTGAATTGCAGTACCCGCACCGGGCGATGGATTCGGTGGAGCAATCAAATCGGGAAGCGTGGTCGGTCGTACATCGATCAGGGCGTCGATGTCGCCCGACAATCGGACTTGAAACGGTTCGCTCCCACGAAATAAAAATTGCACTCTAAGCAACTCGGGTGGATCGACTTGTTCTTTCGCGTTTTGGATCGCAGTTCGAATGCGACCTATGAGGGCACCGTTACCCAACCGTAATCGCTCTCCCGACTGCGCCGAATGCACAGGCGGCGGTTCACTGGTTAGGAAATCGACGGCAGGGAACATAATCCGGTCGCTAGGATCGGAAACAATGACCCGCAGTGTTGTTGTTTCCGAAAGTTGTCCAGCCGGGAAAAACAAACGAGCAATCCCATAAGGTTCCGCGGCGATCGCTTCGACATTTCCCGGAATCGCTTGAGCCAACAATGAATCCACTGGGAACAACAGCAAGCAAGCCCAGGCGCAATAGCCCAGCTTGCAAAATAGAATTCGTGGTTGCATAAAAAACATCGAGCCGCTCGATTCCTCTGACTGGAGCACGGGTCACATTGCCTACGAACATCTAGATTGTCGCGATTCCAACCACTTGGGCAAGTTCTTGAAGGTCCCATCTTAGTTATGCGACGCTCCGCGTCGCATTGATCACGGCGCGGAGCGTCATGCAACTATGCTTTGTGGGACAAAAGGGATCAAAACGCGGCTTATGGAACCAGAAGGCTTCGTCAGATAACGATTTGTTTTGCAAGGCGACGAGCAAGTTGCGTTCCAATGAGCTATTCTCTAATGTATTGCAGCCATTCAGGACCCGAAAACTTTAGCCATCATTTCTTGGCCGCCGAGGAACATATTATCAATCCCAAAAAACCGGTTATCGGTTTGATTTCGCTCGTCTGCTTGGTGGTGGGCAATATGATTGGCGTAGGGGTTTATGTCGGGAGTTTTTATTCGCTTCTATCGCTCAAAGATGCTCGATTGGTCCTATTGGTTTGGCTTGTCGGAGGCATCCATGCCATTTGCGGCGCGATCGCTTATGGAGCAATCGCGAATCGACTGCCTGTTTCCGGAGGTGAGTATACTTACTTGACACGCTGCGTGCATCCGGCAGTTGGCTTCGTCGCGGGTTGGATTTCGATCATTGCCGGATTCACAGCTCCCATCGCTGCCAACGCGTTATTGCTCGGCGAGTACCTTGGAGGCCAGAATTCCAGTTCTATGACCGTCAAATGGATAGGGACATTTAGTATTTTGTTTGTTGCGGTTTTGCATGGCCTTCACTTGAAGGTGGGAGCAGGGTTCAACAATGCAGTGATCGCGATCAAACTGATCTGCTTTGCGATTTTTCTGTTCGTCGGGCTCCCTTTTGCTTGGAATAGTTCCAATACCGGTCTTCTAATGGATCCGAGCAGTTCGCAAAATTTATCCCCTTTGCTAGGCGTCCGACTGACCGAGCAATCGACGCTGCTGCAAATGGTTGTATCGCTTTTTTATGTTTCACTCGCCTACACAGGTTTTAATGCTAGCATCTATCTTGCTGGTGAAGTTGAAGGGAGTAACACGAACCCAGCACTCCGAAAAAAGCTCGTAAGCCGATCGATGCTTATTGCAAGCCTGTCGGTCGTCGCACTCTATCTATTGCTAAACTATGTGTTTTTATACGGCATGGCTCCGGAAAAAATCGCGGTGGCGGGAGAAAGGTTTGTGGTCCCTGTCGCTCAAAACATAGGAGGAGATTGGTTGTCTCGTTTGATGTCGGGAGCTATTACCCTTTCGGCTGCGACGAGTATTCTTGCAATGATGGCTATTGGTCCAATGGTCTATGCTCAAATGGCCGAAGATGGTCGATTGCCGGACTTTTTTTGTGTTTCCGGACAGGTACCGAGAGCCGCGATTGCCGTCCAAGCGATTTTGAGCATCACGGTTGTTTGGATGTCGCAAATCAAAGGGAT
Source organism: Pirellulales bacterium (assembly GCA_038223525.1). Classification (GTDB taxonomy): domain Bacteria; phylum Planctomycetota; class Planctomycetia; order Pirellulales; family Pirellulaceae; genus JBKCUI01. The sequence continues at coordinate 274 of JBBRGW010000279.1, read as the reverse complement.
TATCACTTACCTGGGTTTGACACTCACGGCTTGCGGCGCATTGGCTGTTTCCAGCCTCTGGTTTTCTCGACGTTTCATGGCCGAGAGTTCGCCCGTCCGCTGGCACGAAAATCTTGCTGCATTATTTTACGTGGGGGTGGCTGTCGGACTTCTTTTGGTGGCTGGTTCATTGGAACGGGAACGAATCCAATTTTTTCTATGCGTCGGCACATTCGCGATCGGCTTGGCAATCTTTGCGTTATCAAATAGATCGACCCGATCCGACTGATCCGAC
>JBBRGW010000278.1:0-6037 GCA_038223525.1 Pirellulales bacterium | reverse complement strand
AATCCCCAAATTACCCAATTGAACTAGCCAGGATTTACGTCGACACCCATAATACGCGTTCTTAAATGTCCAAGTACGCAGTTTTTGTTGAAGGTAAGTTCGAACAAAATGGCCAAGAGCAAGAAGAAAAAGGAAACCACGTTTCTGGTTTGCCAGGAGACGGGGGATATCAATTACGTACTTTTGCGCAGGCCGGGCGGGGAGAAACTGCAGCTCAAGAAATACAATCGCCGGCTCCGCCGGGTGACGCTGCACATCGAAAAGCGCAAGTAATCCGGCTCGGTATAATGCCGGGCCTATGCGATTCGATCAGCGTTGACAGGAAAGCCAGGGATCAGGGCGAGCACGGACTCGCCCTTTTCGCATTTTGAGCACTATTATCCACCATTATCAAGGAGGGCTTCTCATGGCAAAGCAGTGGATATTCAAGGGTCACGATTCTGCAGCCATATTAGCACTCGCAAAGCAGTCTTCGGTCGAGCCAGTTGTTGCCCAACTGCTGCTCAATCGAGGTATCATCGAACATCGCTCTGTCGAAGCGTTTCTTGAAGCCCGCTTCAACGATCTGCGTGAACCCGAACGGCTCCCGGGCGTCATCGCTGCCTCCGAACGTGTTTATGCGGCGATCGTGGCAAAGACTCCTATCACCGTTTATGGTGACTACGATGCGGACGGCATGACTGGCACGTCTATTCTTTTTAGTTGTCTTCGGTTGCTCGGTGCTGATGTTCAGTACTATGTACCCAATCGGTTGGAAGATAGTTATGGATTGAGTTGCGACTCCATTCGAAAACTTGCTCAGCGAGGCCGTAAGATGATTATCAGCGTCGACTGCGGCATCGGATCAATTCAGGAGGCGGAGCTTTGCCGTGAACTTGCAATCGAGTTGATTATCACCGATCACCATCGCATGTCGGACCAACTTCCTGCGGCCGTATGTATTGTACATCCGGCCTTGCCCGGCTTTGACTATCCTTTCCATGGGCTATGCGGCGCCGGTGTTGCATTCAAATTGGCTTGGGCCATCTGCCAGCATGCGAGCCAAGCCAAGAAAGTCTCGATTGCGCTTCGAGACTTTCTGTTGCAGGCCACTACATTAGCGGCTCTCGGAACCGTTGCGGACGTCGTTCCGCTACTGGACGAGAATCGAATCATTGTTCGCCAAGCGCTCAAGCTTATGCATCAACACGCTCCGCTGGGGCTCAAAGCGTTGATGAAGCAAACGAAGCTCGATCAAAAGAAAACGCTGTCCGCAGAAGACATCGCCTTTACACTGGCCCCACGATTGAACGCGGCCGGACGACTTGGCCAAGCCCAGCTCGGGATTGAACTACTCACGACACAGGACGTGCAGCGAGCGACCGTGCTTGCCGAATACATCGATCGCCTCAACGGGGATCGCGAGTCGCTCGAACGAAGTATTGTGTTGGCTGCAACCAAACAAGCCAAAGAACAATTCGATATCGAAAACGACTCCGCGTTGGTGCTGGCAGGCGCGGGCTGGCATCTCGGGGTCATTGGAGTCGTCGCGAGCAGGTTGTCCGAAAAATTCCATCGACCGGTTGTCATTATCGGGATGGATTCGACGGGTCAGAAGCCGGCCACGGGATCGGCCCGCTCTCAAGGAATCATTGACCTACATGCCACGCTGCAGCTTTGTCGTGATCACCTGCTGACGTGCGGAGGGCACGCTGCGGCTGCGGGCTTGAGAATCGATGAACGCAACATCAGCGTCTTTCGAGAGGCCTTTTGCGAAGCCGTTTCGTCGCAACTGGCTGGGAACAAGCCGATCGCGTCGCTGAACATTGATGCCGAATCGACCTTCAAGCAATTGAACCTTAATACGGTCTCCACCATCGAAAAACTTGCTCCATTCGGCGCTTCCAATCCTCGTCCCGTTCTGGTCGCGAGCAATGTCGAACTTGCTGATCCTGCGAAAGCGATGGGGAGCGGCGAGCGGCATATGAGCGTAAAACTGATTCAATACGGCGCATCGATGCGAGCAGTGGCGTTTGGCCAAGCCGAATGGATCGAACCTTTGAACAACCATCGCGGTCAAATAGATGTCGCGTTCAGACCTAATATCAACGAATTCAACGGAATGAAACGTGTTGAGTTACAATTGTTGGACTGGCGAATCGCCAAGATTCCCGTAGCCGCTCCTCACTCTCCGCAGCCGTCCGAAGTAGAAAAAACAAGCAGTGTCAGATAAACCAGTTGTCGATATAGCGGCATCCACTCCACGGGTTTCAAACTCGTCGCAACGCATTGACGCCCAACTTGCCGAAAGCATCGGTTCGGTTGACAACGCACCAACGCTGTGCATGAAGCACGATCAATGGACCATCGACGGCTACTCACGAGCGGCCGTGCAAACGTATTGGCGCATAGCAGAACTGAAAATCGGATTCGATCTTGGAGCGCAGCCTTGGGACTATATGGCTCTACCTCGCTTTATGGTCTCACACGCTCATATCGATCACATCGCCGCTCTCCCAGCCTACGTCGCGCGTCGCCGCATGATGAAGATGGAACGACCGACTATCTATTTGCCCGAGTCCGCGGTGGCCACGGTCGATGCGCTCCTCAAATGCGTTTCTCGTTTGGATCGAGGCAAACTCCCGTGCGACCTTATCCCCTTGACGGCCAACCAGGAGATTGAGCTCTCGCGTGAATTGGTTGTCACCACAAGTGCCACACGTCACTCGATCCCTTCGCTCGGATTCATCGTTTGGGACCGACGGAAAAAATTGCGACCGGAGTTCGCTCACTTAAGCGGCGACCAGATTCGGGATATCAAACTTTCGGGCACTGATGTGACACACGAAATTCGCATCCCATTGATCGCTTACACGGGAGATACGGCTCCGGAGGGGCTCGACGATTGCCCGGACATGTATCGGGCCAAAATCCTTATTACCGAGATGACTTTCGTTTCTCCTGAGCATCGCAAAGAGAAAATCCACAAGCATGGTCATACCCATTTGGACGACATCGTTGCTCGAAGAAAGGATTTTCAAAACGAGGTCGTCATATGCGGACACTTCAGCACACGCTACAACGACGCCCAAATTCGGCGTTGGGTCAACAAAGCGCTCCCTGACTACCTAGACGGCCGCTTAAAACTCTGGCTTTAAAAGCCAGGTTGCAGGTTGCAGGTAACAGGTTGCGGGTAACAGGTAACAGGTAACAGATTTGAGATTTGAGATTTGCAATTTGCAATAACCCCGCACCCCGCACCCCGCTCCAAACTTCCCTCATGTCCCCAATCGTCAACATTGCCGCCTACAAGTTCTTTCGGTGGGACAATTTGGAATCGCGGCGGGATGAACTCAAAAGTCTTTGCAAATTGTTGGCGCTAAAAGGGACGATCCTGATCAGTGGCGAGGGGATCAATCTTTTTTTGGCCGGTGCTCGCGATTCGATCGAGTCGTTTCTAACGAGATTGCGCAGCATGCCTGAGTTGGTCGACATCGCAATCAAAGAAAGTCTTACCGACTATCAACCTTTTAACCGGATGCTCGTTCGCATCAAGCGGGAAATCATCCCGGTCGGGGCTGAGGGCATTCAACCCAGGTCGGATGCGGCCCCCAAGATTTCGCCGGAACTGCTAAAGCAATGGCTCGATGAAAAGCGCCCGATCGCAATGCTGGATACGCGAAACGATTACGAAGTGGAACTGGGGACGTTTGAAAATGCGATCGACCTCAAAATCAAGAACTTCCGCGAATTCCCGAAAGCCACCGAAGCGATTTCGGATGAAGTGAAAAAGCAACCGGTCGTGATGTTTTGCACTGGCGGCATCCGATGCGAGAAGATCGGTCCGTATATGAAGGGGCTCGGATTCGAAGAAATCTACCAACTCGATGGCGGCATTTTGAAGTACTTCGAAAAGTGCAATCAGGCACACTATCAAGGTGATTGCTTTGTCTTCGATCAACGTGTCGCCGTTGCCCCGTCCCTTGAGCCAACCGATAACTGCGAGTGCTTCGCATGCAAGCGACCACTATCGTCAGCCGACGTCCAGTCCGAGAAGTATGTTCTCGGTCAGTCATGCCCGAAATGCTTTGAATCGATCGAAGAAAAACGCAGTAGCCAATTCGCCAAGAGGCAAGCGACGATCAGCGAAGTGGCTGCCGAGCAACGTGGCTGCACTCCTTACGATAACAGGCGTTGGATCTCTATCCCGCAGCGATGCCATGGCATGAGCTTGATCGACGCACTACAAGTCTTCTACCCTGGATACAACAGCGATCAATGGAACGAAGCCATCAACAACGGCGATATTCTTCTGCCGGCAGCGTCCAAACGCCAGTTTGATACTCGTCCGGCTCGGGCACAGGAAGTGGTCCGTGAGGGCCAGCGGTTTCTTCAAACGGTTCGAAACTACAGCGAGCCTCCTATCAATCCAAACATTCGATTGCTTTATGAGGATCAAGCGATCGTGGTGATCGACAAGAGCGCGCCATTGCCGGTGCATCCTTCGGGCCGCTTCAATCGCAATACGCTCGAAGGGATCCTGGATGTTGCTTATTACCCAGAGTATTTGCGACCGGCCCATCGTCTCGATGCCAATACGACTGGACTTGTGGTGCTAGCAAGAAAACGGACCTATTCGCAATTTCTTCAATCGCAATTCACAAGGGGAGCGATAAAGAAGACGTATCTCGCAACGGTTACCGGTCATCCCGCATGGGATTCTATGGATTGCGATCAGGCTATCCGTTTGGAGCCGCTCCAGGGGGGCGGCAGGGCAATCGATCCGATGGGCCAGTCGGCGCTAACGCATTTTCGAGTGCTCGAAAAGTCGAACAATGGTACCACGTTAATTGAAGCTGTTCCGAAAACGGGGCGGACTCATCAGATTCGATTGCACTTGGCGTCTTTAGGCTTTCCTATTCAAAACGATCCGCTATATCTCGCTGGGGGAGCTTCACGAAACGAGCCCGACGAACTCTTGCAATCTCAAGCGATGGGGTTGCATGCGTGGCAATTGGAGTTCATTCATCCTATGACACGCGTTCCTGTTTCTTTTGAATCCGTTTGGCACGGCGGTCCTCGCCGTGATTTCTAAACCCATAGGATGGGCCCTCACCCTTGGCTACGGTGCTTGTGGTTCCTGTGTCTCGGCCTGTGCCTGAGCCTGTATATCTGCCTGTTTCCGTGCCTCGGCTTTTGCCCTCAATTCCACTCGCGATTCCATCTCCCGGATCTGCATTGTACGAAGACTCCGCAGCCAAAAAAAGACTCCTCCCCCTGCAAAGAGTACTAGGAAAAGCAATGCCAGAAGCAATACCAACACCGTCGCATTGGATTCGTTTTTGTGATGGCTCATGATTGTCTCTTGCAGCTAAGGGACCAACTGGTGTTTGCCATGGGCATATGCTTTGTGGCACTCATTGTAATGCACTCACATCGCCCCATAGGCTTTCCGCGTTTCGGCAGAGTTCATTTTCCTAGGCGGTTTGAATGTCGTCTCGCAAGCTTGCATTCTAGGTTGCATTCTTTGCAAGCAAAGGTTGCGTGCCATCAAACTCTGCCGGCGCTACCCATTTTCAACCCACCACTCGTTTTTTCTAGCAGAATGTTTAGCGCAGACCGCAGAATCCGTACAACCACTGCCGATTAAGACAGTCGGCACAGCGGAATCCGTTGTGAAGCCTCGATAAGGCCGTTTAGAACCGCTCCACGTTTGGAAGCTCAATTGGCTGAACCCCGCCGCAGATTGCATCCGCTTTTCGTCTTGTTTACCGTTTCGATGTCCATCGGGTTGGTTGCTGGTTGTACGCGCACGAAGTATCGGCAGGCGGCCGATCGCGACTCGTATCGTATTGTCCAGGAAAAAGCTGCTTGTCTCTCCGAGAACTTGCCCGAAGACTATTCCGTCAAGCCCGATGTTCGTTCCCGCTTTTACGACCCGACGAATCCCGATTGCCCGCAGTTGCCCGTGCCTCGCGCGGTCCTAAACGGTTACTCGCTGCCCGTCCTGGCGAGCGACCTTGAGTCCAAATCGGAACAACGCGACTCACCGTCGCCG
>JBBRGW010000277.1:0-6054 GCA_038223525.1 Pirellulales bacterium | reverse complement strand
GTTGAGCCATCCCTCAGCGAGTCGTTGTCTCTGTTCCTTGAGGAGTTCGGCGATTGCCAACTGCTCCTGGTCGCTCGGCTTGCGGCCAGTGCACAACTGGAATGCGAACTCGGTTCGCGATACATCGTCCATGCCACCGTTGCGAAGCACTCGGATCGCCATGGCTTGTGCGGCTTCGACGAATACAATCTCGTTCAAGCCGGTGAGTGCAGCTAAAGGTGTATTGGAACGAATTCTTCTGGCGCAAGCAAAGTCTCCATTGGGAGAATCGAAGCTGGCCATCACAGGATCGGGCATCGAGCGTTTGCGAAAAATGTAAACCGCTCTGCGATAGCGTTCGCTGCCAGTCGCGGCCGTCCAATAGCCCGGGACTACGTAGTTGTAGTTCAATACATTTTGAGGAACCGGTGGGATCACACTGGGACCGCCCATCTTATTGGATAGCAGCCCCGATACGGAAAGCGAAATATCCCGCACCACCTCGGCTTCGACGCGAAATCGCGGCCCACGAGCCAACAAGCGATTCATGGGATCCAACTCCATCAACTCCTGGCGAAACTGAGAACTTTGCTGATACGTCTCGCTCATCAATATGGATTTAATCAAATGCTTTTGGCTCCAGCCGTGCTCCATCAAGTCAACGGCCAAGTAGTCGAGCAACTCAGCATGCTCTGGAATGGCTGTGCGTGTGCCGAAGTCTTCGGAGGTCTCTACGATCCCCTCTCCAAAGATGGCTTGCCAAACACGGTTCACGACAACACGTGCTGCCAAAGGCGATTTGCGATCGACAAGCCATTTGGCAAAAGACAATCGAGCAGGTTCATTGGGCGGCGCTGTCCATGGGTTGAGGATTTTAGGAACATGAGGCGCGATCAAGTGCTTGGGCTGATCCCACTGGCCTCTGTCGAGCAAATGAGTTGCTCTGGGACTCGACGCGTCGCGTTCCCGCAAATGCAAAATGGTTGTTTGGTGATCGGGCCATTTATCCAATAGAGACTCGACTTGCGAATTCAAAGTATCTAGCGACTTGTTCGTTTTTCGCCAACTCGCAAAGACCGCATCCCGCTGTAGCGCGGTCCGATCCGACTCATTGATGGCCATCGCCAGCACGGATGCGTGATCGCATGTAGGAGCGATGGGCTTTGGAGATTTGGTTAAGCTCATACGGCAACAGCCGATGTTTTCGGCCATATGGATCTCTACTTTGAATCGAGTTCCAACAGGCATCTCGAGTGGCTGTTCAAATGCGGCGACGGCGACGGAGGCTTGGTTTCGTAGCCCTTTGCCGCGATCTGCGGTCCAAAATGTTTCCGGTTTGCCGTCAAACAAATGGGCAACCGGCCCGTATGTGAGTTTGCCCTCTTTGTTTTTTGACTCAGGGTTAGAGAAGTCGGCGGTTACGTCCGAAACCTTGAGTTTCTCCCATTCCTTGCTTTCCGGCTTTTGGACTTTCAATTCGATGGTATGGATTTGCCATGAACCGTTTGCGCTGCGTCCTGGTCCGAGCATAGGCAAATCGCCATGGTTCAAAATCTCGAGCCGAAATCCCGTGACCCCATTCAGGTCTGGCGAACCGATCATGTACACGTCGGAGCTCGTGTGGCCAGTGAGCAAAATCGAGCCGTCGTTTTGCGGGGCTGGATGGTTAAGACCGCTGACACTATTCAAGTCATCGAAGTCAATCGTCTTCCACTCCGGCTGGCTCGCTAAGATGGACGCTTGAAAGTCTCGTTGCTCGGTTCCCCAGCTGGGCAACTCTTTTTTGATCGCGGTTTCTATCTGAACCATCGATGTCTTTAACTCTTGCAGCGTCTTGAGATGTTCTGTGTCGTAGACGGGCGATTGGGCTTCGTAGCAATTGTTCAAGTAGGCGAACAAGCCGTAGTACTCATCGTGACTGATCGGATCGAATTTGTGCGAATGGCATTGAGCGCATTGGGTTGTCAACCCGAGCACCGCTTTGCCGATGCAATCGATCCGGTCGAACAGCTCTGTCATGCGAAACTGTTCTGGAACGATCGCCCCCTCCTCATTGATCATGCTGTTTCGCAAGAACCCGGTCGCGATGGTTTGGTCTTGGGATGCGTTGGGGAGCAAGTCCCCAGCAATTTGTTCAATAACAAATTGGTCGTACGGCATATCTCGATTGATCGCATTGATTACCCAATCGCGCCATGCCCATTGCTCTCGACGCAAATCCTTTTCGTAACCATTGGTATCTGCATAGCGAGCTACATCCAGCCAGTGCCGTGCCCATTTTTCACCGAACCTTTCGCTTGCCAAAAGTTGATCGATTCGAGACTCGATCGTTGCAGCGTTTAGCGATTCGGTTTCGGCGGGAGATGGTGGGAGACCAACAGCGTCCAAATGCAGTCGCCGGGCGAGCGTTTCCATCGAGGCAGGTTCAGCAGGTTTGATTTCGGACCGCATGAGGCGTTTTCTCACGAAGGCGTCGATTGGGTTTTTGGTTTCAAGCGGTGGGGTGATTTTTGCTGGCGTATCAAACGCCCAATGCGATTCGTATTTGGCGCCTTGGTCTATCCAACCGCGCAGCAGTTTTTTTTGGGATTCGTTGAGCGGTTTGTTTGTATGCGGAGGGGGCATCACCGAATCGAGGTCGGTCGAGGCGATGCGTTGGATGACCAAGCTGCCGGCGGAATTGCCTGGCAGAATCGCAGGCTGGCCGGATTCCCCACCTGCCCAAGCGAACGATTCGATATCCAGCCGCAGGCCGCTTTGTCGGGATGTTGGGTCCGCACCGTGGCATAAACTGCAGTGTTCCGAAAAAATCGGCTGAATTTCTCTACGAAAATCGATGGCGTTTTCAGAGGCGCTCGCCTGATTGAGGGAATTTAACGCGATCACCAGCAAAAGCTTCACGTTTTTTAAAGCGAGCATCAATTTCTTCATCCATCGTTTCCTGCAATTGAACGCGTTTGCACTAAAGGGGGGGGCTGATAATCGGTCTGTGGAAAGACGAATCCGTCGTCTGATAGCCACATTGGCTCTTGTCGAAAGCACCCGACTGTATCTATGTTAGAGGCTACGCAAAAGTGGTTTGCAATCATTTTAGTCAGACCCAGTCTTCGTTCCCTCCAGTTTTATCTATGTCCGAGCCTAGTTCTCGAGTCAAAAAGACGATCGAAACGCTTCGCAGCGTTCGGCCGACGGTCCTTCCTTCTCTATTGTTGTGCGATTTCGCCAATTTGGAAAAGGAAGTTCGATTGCTGGAAGAGGCGGGGGTCGAATGCCTGCATCTGGACGTTATGGACGGGATTTTTGTTCCGAACATGAGTTATGGCATGCCGATCGTTGCTGCGATACGCAAGGTGACGAACTTATTGCTCGACGTGCATTTGATGATACGCGACCCAAAAACCTATGCGCCGCAGTTTGTGGATGCTGGGGCGGACGTGATGACGTTTCACATCGAGGCATTGCCTCAGCCGAGCGAACTGCTATCGACCCTGCGTTCGCAGGGAGTTGCGGCGGGATTAGCAATTAACCCGTCGACCAATATGGAGCGCCTGTTGCCTTTCGTGGGCCAATGTGATTTGACGTTGGTCATGAGTGTGGAAGCAGGATTTGGAGGTCAAGCTTTTAATCCAATCGCTTTGAAGCGTCTTTCCGAACTCCGGAAATCGTATGGTGCCGATCTGCTTTTGGAAGTGGATGGCGGCGTAAATGAAAAAACAGTTGGCCCTTGTACAGCCAATGGGGCGGATCTACTTGTGGTGGGTTCTGCTATCTTTCGCCAAGCAGATTACTGCGAGGCGATGACTCGATTGCGATGTGCAATGCAGACCTGAGAATAGGATGTTGCAGGCCCGATCGAATTCGTTCTCTTCGGAAAAATAGTATATGTGTAATGTAGTAGTAGTGCGTCCAGGTGCGACCGCATTTGATGAGCAAGAGCGAATCAAAGGGAGCCTCGACATGCCGCTTTCTCCGTGTGGGGTTGAACAAGTTCATCGCATCGCAATCGAGATAGCGAAGCTGCCGATATCTACCGTGTACTGCGGCCCATGCGAATCGGCGCAGAGCACCGCTCGCGAGATTTCGGAACAGACTCGGGCCAAGTGGAAGGTTTGCGATTGCTTTCGCAATTTGGATCATGGCTTGTGGCAGGGCAAGTTGATCGATGACCTTAAGCGTCAACAACCTCGTATGTTTAAACAATTGCAAGACAATCCACGTTCCTTTTGCCCACCAGGTGGTGAAACGGTTGCAGAAGCAGAAGCGAGAGTGCAGAAACTAATCACCAAGTTGTGCAAGAAACACGCTAATGAAACGATCGCAGTCGTGATCCCAGAACCGCTGGCCAGTCTGATTGCCGCCAAATTAAAAGAAACGGATCTTGGCGATCTATGGAAATCCGAATGCGACAACGGTTCTTGGGAAGTTATCGATTCCGAAACGCACGATTCGCTCGGTCCACACTTGGCGCCTGCCAGCAGAACGGAATCGGAAGTCTCCCCTTACGTCTCTCCATAAGAAAGTTGATTTAATGTCCACTGTCGAACTGCCGGAGACGTCGGATTCGGTCCCTACCGCTGTCAAGCGAGGTGTGCCTGAGGGATTATGGATCAAGTGTCCGGGTTGCGGCGATTCGATTTACCGTAAGGAAGTCGAACGCAACTTGAATGTGTGTCCGAAGTGCAAATACCATATGTACGTTTCGGCGAGGGAACGCATAGCGCAGTTGCTCGATGAAGGGACTTTTGAGATATGCGATGAACATATCCTGCCAACCGATCCCCTAAATTTTTCCGATAAAAAACGCTATTCGGAACGGCTTGTAGCCGAGCAAATTCGGACCGGTCTAACCGACGCAGCTATGTGCGGAACAGGAATGATTCGAGCCCGTCGCGTGGCTATCGCGGTGACGGACTCTGCATTCATCATGGGCAGCATGGGATCGGTCGTCGGAGAAAGATTGACTCGTTTGATCGAAAGGGCCACGGAACATTCTTTGCCATTGATTATCGTCAGCGGGTCCGGAGGAGGAGCACGCATGCACGAGGGGATCCTTTCGTTGATGCAAATGGCGAAAGTCTCTGCGGCTTTGGCTCGCTACCATGCCAATAAAGGGCTGTATGTCAGCGTGCTCACAAACCCAACGATGGGTGGCGTCGCAGCGAGCTTCGCAAGCCTCGGCGATTTGGTTTTTGCCGAGCCGAAAGCCCTTATCGGCTTCGCTGGCCCACGTACGATCAAGGCAACGTTAAAGATTGAATTGCCGGACGGGTTTCAGACAAGCGAGTTCTTGCTTGAGCATGGTTATATCGATCGGATCGTCGATCGATGGCGATTGAAAACAGAGATCGCAGCAGCCATCGACTACTGCGGCAAGTTATAGTCTGGTTGATGCCCGGTGGGGTGATGCCCGGTGGTGAGTATTTATCCTCAAGTCGAGAGTTAATGCTATGTACGATGTTTGCAGTAGTTACCGCAAGGGACTGAAGTTAGCTCGGTTTTCAACGGTCGTAGCGGGGCTATTGTTGTCAGGTGTTGCGCGATCGGATTGGCCTTCTTTGCTCGGTCCGACACGCGATGGAATGGCAGACGCGACCACCCAAATCCCGCAGTCGATTAAGGGTTCGCCGAAGCAGGTTTGGAAGGTCGACGCTGGTCAAGGGTATGCCGGACCTGCCGTGGCCGGGAAGGATTTTGTTTTGTTCGAAAGGGTTGGCGATAATGATCGCGTCAGACTTTTGAACTTGGAGACAGGCAAAGAGGTTTGGCGACGTGAGCTCAAAGCGAGCTATCAGGGTGGCGTTGATTCCGACAAAGGACCGCGCTCGGTTCCCGCTATCCTAGATCGATCGGTATTGGTTTACTCGGCTGCTGGCGATTTAACATTGCTGGACCGCAAGGATGGAACCATCCGATGGACCCGAGAGCTTAGAAAAGAATATGCAGCGGAGGACGGTTACTTTGGTGCAGGCAGCACACCGCTCGTGGTAGGCGATCGAGCGATAGTAATTGTCGGAGGCAAAACGGTGGGTGCGGTTTCCGTTTCGCGAGTAGATGGGAAAACCGACTGGACTTCGG
>JBBRGW010000276.1:0-6056 GCA_038223525.1 Pirellulales bacterium | reverse complement strand
GAACGAAGGGGACAACGGCGCTTACAGCACGATGACCTCCATTATGGGGCGGATGGCAACTTATACCGGAAAACTTGTAAAGTGGGATCAGTGCTTGAACAGCAAGATTTCGCTGGCCAACACCGATGCTATGAGCTCATTCGATAGTGAAGCTCCGATCCAACCTGAAAACGGCAAGTACTGGATTCCGACACCAGGTATCGACCCTGAATTGGTCATCTAGTAGGTCGCTCCTGCCGGGTGCGACTTCGGTGTTTGACAGCGTTTAGCCTTGTTTAACGGTGTGTAACGGTGTTTAGCGGTCTTTAACCGCGGCACCAGCCGCACTGTTGTGAACTTTCAGAGTCCTGGAAAACAGGACTCCTTGGCCTACGGCCCGTTTGGCAGCCTCTCTGTCGCCAAGATGGCGAACTGCCAAACGGGCCGTTTTTTGTCTGTCGGTGAGGTATAATCCAAATACCATGAATACCGCACGCGAATCGTCTGATCCAATCTCGCCTATTTCTCCGTCGCAGGTCGGCTCCCAGCTTCTTTCTCGGTTCGTTGATATTGATGCTTTGTTTATCAAGCAAAGTAGTATTCCACCGTCAAGGCAGACTCCGATCCCGCTAGAACGATTCCAGCATCTCGAACAAGAGATCAGGAACTCACCTGCAAATAGTCAGCCGTACGTCGAATTGGGGCAAATCTACCTCAACCAAGAACGATGGAACGACGCGAAACGCGTATTGGAATCCGGCGTTCAGATGTGTCCTGAGTGCGAACCACTCGTTCTCATGCGAGAGGAGCTACTGCTACATCAGGCCAATCAGTTGTTGGTACACGCCAAAACCACGCTCGCCCAAGATCATTCCGACGAAAACAAGTACGCTCTCGAGCAGGCGGAGGTGAACTACGCGAACGAGCGTATTCGGATTTGTCGCGATCGTTATACTCGCCATCCCGAACAGAAGGAGCTGCTCATCAATTGGGCGATCGGGCTGCGGCAGTTAGGAAGATCCGAGGAAGCGATCGAATTACTTACCCGGGCAGCCCAAGAGCCTGAACTGCGAGCGCGAGCAAGCCTGCAACTCGGTATGTGCTTCCAAACCTTGAGCCGCCCTCTGGACGCACTTGCAGCCCTTCGCAAAGCATCGATGTTTCGGGCCCCTCCTCCAGAACCAAAAATTCGACAGCGGGCGCTAGAGCTCGCCCTGGATTTGGCCGAAGAATCCTCGCTTATCGATTCGGCTCGATTTTATGCGGAGCAATTGCTAATCGATTGCGATCGAGCCAAACAGGAACACTTAAAAGAACGCCTTCGTCGGCTAGAATCGAGGGACCTCTGAAGCGTTCCCCTTTCGCTTGCTCAGAATAACCTGCATAATCTCCGCTGTGATTCTGGTTTTGGGGGGATTCTTACTTTGGGTGATTTTCAACGAGGGGGCATTTATGACTGTTCGGCTTGGTAAGCGGACAATCCGGTGTGCAATTCTTAGCATAGCCGCTTTTTCATCCTGCTTTGTCGGCGTTTGTACGCAGACAGCGAACGCTCAAAGCAGCCAGGAAGCTATCAAACTGTTGCAAACGATGACGGCAGGTGATGCGAGTACTCTTGCAGCAACCATCGCTATCAAGCAGCTCGGAAATGCCAAGGACGTCACATTGATTCAAACTCTGTCGGCGATGAAAGGTTCGACGCCTCTGGGGCGCAATTGGCTCTCAGGACTCGCGAATTCGCTGTATCGCAAATCGGGCAGCACGCAATCTGCAGAGCTTTCCAAGTTTTTGGCAGACCAGTCGCAAGATGGGGAAGCCCGATACATGGTCTTTCAATGGTTGACTGTCAAAAACCCAGAGCTTCGCAAAGAGATGCTCGTTAAGATGAACCAAGACTCAAGCCCTGAATTGCGGTTTTTGGCCATCGACGAAGCGGTCAAAGAGAAGCTTGAGGTTAAGCAATTAACACCTCTCCTAGATGCCGCACGCCATCCAAGCCAAGTTATTTACATCATCGACAAACTCAAGCAGCTAGGCGAAACCATCGACCAGTCCAAGCAGCTCGGTTTCATTACCGAGTGGCAGATGATTGGTCCTTTCGATCATGTTGGAATAGCTAATTTTGACAAGGCATTTCCTGTCGAGACCGATTGGGCCAATGGAAAGCTCCAAGACGAGTACCAAGGAAAAAAAGAAACCGTGAAGTGGAAAGTTGAAACCACAAAAGCTCCGGACGGGATGGTCGACCTCGCCACCCTTTTTGAAAAAGAAAAAGGGTGCATCATCTATGCAGTGAATGAATTTGAATCGGACAAAGAGCAAGACGCAGAAGTGCGGCTGGGCTGTATCAACGGCAACAAAATTTGGGTGAATGGCAAACTAGTCATGTCGAATGAGGTCTATCACACCGGTACTCAAATCGATCAATACGCAGAACCTATTCGACTGAAAGCGGGAAAGAACCAAATCTTGCTAAAAATTTGTCAGAACGAACAAAAAGAACAATGGGCCCAGGACTATCAGTTTCAATTGCGAATTTGCGATTCCACTGGTAAAGCCATATTGACCAAAGGAAGATAACCATGAGACTCAACTTCATCCATTTCCGTAGCGCTTACCTGTTCGCCCTCGGCTTTTCTGGCGCAATGGCTTTGCACTCTTTTGCCAGAGCGGATTGGCCCATGTTTCGTGGACCCAACGCCGGAAGTGTATCGCTCGAAGCAAAATTGCCAACGACTTTCGGTGGTGAACAAAAGCAAAACATTGCTTGGCGAACCGAACTTCCAGGCCGCAGCGTTGGCGGAGTTATCGTGGTCGGCGATCAAGCCATTACGACGAGCAGCAGCGGCATGGACCAGCGGCGTCTGCATCTAGTCAGCTTGAACACCAAAGATGGCTCGATCCGATGGGAGCAAGAGCTTGTCGCGCGCGGACGACCTTTCTGTCACCCAACGAGTGCCAATGCGGCCCCAACTCCCGCATCGGACGGCAAATATGTATTCGCTTTTTACAGCTCGAACGATATTGCCTGCGTTGACATGGAAGGCAATTTGGTTTGGTACCGATCGTTGTCTACCGACTTCCCCAAAGCCGGTAACGATGTCGGTATGAGCAGTTCGCCTGTGGTCGTCGATGGCGTTTGCGTGGTTCAAATCGAATGTCAAGGAGATTCGTTCGCTGCCGGATTGAATGCGGCGGATGGCGAAGTGCTATGGAAATTAGACAGGCCCAAGCAGGCAAATTGGTCTTCACCCACCATCGTGAAGATGCTCAATGGCGACCAGGTGGTCGTCATGCAGTCGAGTGAGGACCTGCTAGCGGTATCCCCAAAGACCGGCAAACTCCTTTGGGAGATGAAACTCAAGTGCTCGACCATTCCGTCCACTATCGCCGCCGAAGGACGGTTGTTCGTTCCCGCAAATGGACTCACTGCCTTCGATCTTTCGAGTGTCGGTACGAACCCCAGCAAACTTTGGGACAACAACAAACTGAGCGCCAACGCATGTTCTCCACTGATTGTCGGAAAGCGAGTCTACACTATTAGCCGAACAGTACTTGCCAGCGGTGATCTCTTTTCTGGCGAATTCAAGTGGCAAGCCCGCTTACCAGACGCCAAGAGCATTTGGTCCTCACCGGTCGTCGCAGGCAATAACCTTTACGTATTCGGTGATGACGGTCGTTGCTTCGTGGTAGAGTTAGGGGAAGAAGAAGGCAAGGTGGTTGCAACCAACGAACTGGGTGAAGCCGTCTTGGGTTCGCCAGCCATCGCGGGAAATGCGATGTATGTCCGTGGCGTCTCTAGCGTGTGGAAGATTGCTGAAAAGTAAGACATGTCCGACCAAGGTGCGAACGCCGTCTCATTTCAGCCCACTTTGCGACCGATCATCGGTCGCATCAAGGTTCCGGGGTCCAAAAGTATCACCAACCGTGCGATGATTTGCGCTGCCATGGCGCAAGGAACTTCGCGATTGACCGGCGTGCTCGACAGCGAGGACACTCGGGTGATGGTGGATGCCTGGAAAGCTTTAGGTCTGCCTGTCCAATGGGACACATCTGCCCAGTTGATCGTCATCACTGGTTGCAATGGACAGCCACCGCACCCTACGGGCGAACTCCATGTCGCGAACAGCGGGACGACGATTAGGTTCCTTACCGCAGCCTTGGCCGCGACGCGCGGTGAGTACATACTTGACGGCGTTCCAAGAATGAGAGAGCGGCCGATCGGTGACCTGATCGATGGATTGTGCGAGCTTGGTGCGAACGTCTCAAGTTTGAACAAGATATCCTCCAATTGCCCGCCGGTAAGAGTCGTTGCAACAGGTTTGCGAGGTGGTTCGTGCAGCGTTGTCGGCGATGTCTCGAGCCAATTCCTGAGTGGTATGATGATGGCCTCCCCCTACGCGGAGTCTCCGGTTTCGATCCGTGTCGTTGGCGATCTGGTATCGAAGCCATATGTGGACATGACTATTGCCGTCATGAAGTCCTTTGGCGTCGAGATGCAAAAGCATCAAGGGGCAAAGGGACTTGAGTACACCGTGGATTCACCTCAGTCTTATAGCGCATGCGACTACGGCATCGAACCGGATGCATCGGCCGCTTCCTATTTCCTCGGTGTTGCTGCCATCACGGGTGGATCCATGCGGATCGATGGGTTAAGTCTCCAATCGCTGCAGGGAGATGTTCAATTCATCAAAGTCCTTGAAAAGATGGGCTGCCAAGTCACAAGCGGCACGGATTTCATTGAAGTCACCGGTAGAGCCACTCAGGGAATCGATATCGATATGAATTCGATCAGCGATACGGTTCAAACGCTGGCCGCGATCGCGTTGTTTGCAGAGGGCCCGACACGCGTTCGCGGCGTCGCACACAATCGACACAAAGAAACCGACCGCATTGGCGATTTGGCTTGCGAACTGCGACGCTTGGGCGCGACAGTCGAAGAACACGATGACGGTTTGACGATCCATCCCAAGCCTTTGGTCGGCGTAAACTTAAAGACTTATCGCGATCATCGGATGGCCATGAGTCTATCTTTGGTCGGGTTGCGAGTCCCAAGCGTACGCATCTTGGATCCCAAGTGTACCGAAAAGACTTATCCTCATTTCTTTGAGGATCTGGGCGCAGTGCTTGGGCAAGTTCCTAAGTACGAAGCACTTTAGGCGTACATTCGTGCTTTGGAGTACGCCTTCGGCTGACGGTGAAGCGACTACAGTGAATCGACTACAGTGACAGTCCCGTCGAGCGCCCTTCCGCGGAACGCGCTACTGGTACTTGATCGCATAGAGGGCCGCGTAAGAACGGATGTAGAGTGTCCCATTGGCTACCGCTGCAGAGGCAGTGATGGCCTCGTCCATCGCGATCGTGCTCACAATCTTGAAGTCTCTGCCAGCTTTGACGACAGTGAAATGCCCGTCGTTTGAACCATAATAGATATGACCATCTGCGTAAGTCGGGCTTGTGCGGTGCTGCCCAGTGTAAGTCCGGTTCATGTAGATTTCGTTCCCCGAAGCCAACTCGATGCACTGCAATTTGCCATCCTTATGAAGCACGTAAGCAAGGCCATCGACCACCAGCGGAATCGATACGTCGGGAGTCCGTGGAAGATTCCAAGCAACTGCAGACGCCTTTTCGGAACAGTCGCCGACCAATTCGCTTACTTTGACTGCGACGATCGGCCCTTCTTTAGCGGTGGGGATCAAAATCCTGTTGGATCGAGGATCCACGCACGGTGATGCAACAAATCGAAAGGTTGAGTCGTTAGGCTTGGAATTGAGTTGGGTTGGACCGTTGAGCATTCCCACTCTCCAAATCTCTTTGCCTGTCGTCAGGTCATGCCCTGTTGTGCAATCGGCGCCGTGAACAACCAAAAATTTGGTCTTTAAGTCGTCATACATGAATGGGGAGGCATAGGAATGTTTGCACTCAAACTGGGCGTTAGTCGCGCGGTCGATTTCCCAAATCGTCTTACCAGTGAGCTTATCGAGTTTGACCACTTTTCCGGTTCTCGACTGGTCCTTGGGATCCATTCGGCCATGAATGAGCTGCAGGTACAGCGAGTCCCCATCGAGTACTGGAGT
>JBBRGW010000275.1:0-6058 GCA_038223525.1 Pirellulales bacterium | reverse complement strand
CCGTGACAAACGCGTCACGGGTGAATCAGGTTCATTTGCTAACGAACCTTGCGTTCCAGTCGGACAAGCCGACTGGGGACGCGAGAAGTGGGAAGAGCGATTCTAGCCGCTAACCTTTTGCACCAGTTGGACAAGCCAACTGGGGGCAAGACAAAATCTTGGGAACAAAAACGAAACGGCTAAATGTGGTGCCAATACCGAATTTTTAGCAGTCCAGCTCTAGGCCCAAACGTAAAACTACTTGACAAAAACCGACCACCGAGTGTTCGGCGACAGTCAGTCCACCGACCATCAACACCTCGCTCGCTTGACGGTTCCGTGTATACTCCGACAAAACACTTCTCGCACTTACACTCTTAGCTTTTTCGCACACATGATGGAATTGGGCTATCTCGAGCGATTAACGCTTCAGTTGACAGCCGGCGCAGCCATGTTGCCCGACGCGGTTCGGGATTTGCACGCTCGGTTTGTTTTGTCGCGGCAAAGGGATGATGGTGGCTGGGCGGGGCGAGAGGGTGAGAGCGATCTTTATTATTCCGGTTTTGCGTTGCGGTCACTAGCAATTTTGGGGTTGCTGACGGGTGAAGTTGCGGATCGGGCGAGTCGCTTTCTTTTGTCTCGCACCGAACAACAGGAGTCGGTAATCGATTTACTTTCGTTGGTTTATGGTGCAGCGCTAATTGAGGCGTCGACAGAAAAGAATCCGCTCGACGGAGTCGCAGTGGATTGGCAGAGTCGAGTGACCCATCTTTTGACCTCGCTCCGGCAACCCGACGGTGGATTTGCAAGGACCGCGCAGGCATCGATCGGCAGTACCTATCAGACGTTCTTAGTGGCGATTTGTTTGGAATTGATGGGGCATCCGCTACCGCAGGACGATCCAAGCGTAGCGTTTCTGTTGTCGCAACGAAGAGATGATGGCGGCTTTTTGGAGGTTCGGGTCGCTAAGCGTTCAGGCACCAACCCGACTGCTGCAGCTATAGGAGCTTTGAGGACCCTCAATGCTTTGCCCGAGAATATTGCCCAGGATGCGGCCGAGTTCATTTCAGAGCTTCAAAGCGATGAGGGTGGTTTTCAAGCCAATACAAGGATGCCTTTACCGGACTTATTGAGCACTTTTACCAGCTGTGTGACACTTTGGGAGACCGATTCGCTCGACAAAGTCGATACAGCGCGTGCTTGGCGTTACGGTCAAAGTATGGCGAGAGACGAAGGTGGGTTTGCAGGCTTTGAGCTCGATCCGGCCGAAGATGTCGAATACACGTTTTACGGACTGGGCCTTCTGGGCCTGCTTGCCCCCTGGCAAGTCCCGTAGGGCTCGAAAAAGAACGATTCCATAAGCAATTCCGCGATAGACCGGCCTTTCTCTGGTTTTCTGAGCTAGTAAGATGGGACCATTGTCCCGTCCGATGCTTCGTTCTGGACAAATTCGGTCAGGATAATGGCCCCCAAACTACATCGAATCGAAGAAAACCGTGGCCGACGCCGTGCGACTGCTTCGCGTCGACGGTTCGATTCCAAATGTGGCTTTTGCCCTTTCGTAAAAGCGTGGGAATTGTACACTTTTACTTGAATACCATTGATTTTGACGCTCAGCCGTCGGGCGCCAACGTGGGCACCGGCACTCGCTGGGCGATTTTTGTTTCCTTTTAGGCTGCGTTTTGAGAAATCTAGAACGCACAACGCTGGGTGGAGTATGGAACTAACCAAACTACGCAATATTGGCATCAGTGCTCACATTGACTCGGGCAAGACAACACTCAGCGAGCGAGTTCTGTTTTACGCTGGCCGAATTTATAAGATCGAAGAAGTAAAGGGTGATGGCGACGGCGCCACGATGGACTATATGGAGCTGGAACAAGAGCGTGGCATCACGATCACCAGCGCCGCGACACAGCTTCAGTGGAAAGACCACGTCATCAATTTGATCGACACCCCCGGCCACGTGGACTTTACCATCGAAGTCGAACGTTCGCTGCGCGTTCTCGACGGTGCTGTTCTTGTTTTGTGCTCAGTCGGTGGCGTTCAAAGCCAGTCGCTTACCGTAGATCGCCAAATGCGCCGCTACGGGGTACCTCGCTTGGCCTTCATCAACAAAATGGACAGGACCGGTGCGGACGCTTACCGCGTGACTCAACAAGTTCGCGACAAGCTCAACGCGGACGCAATCATGATGCAAATCCCGATCGGTGCCGGCGAAACTTTCGAAGGCGTCATCGACTTGGTCGCTATGCGCGCTTCGTTCTTCGAAGGTAAGGATGGCGAAATCGTTCGCGAAGAAGAAATCCCGGCCGCCATGCTCGACAAAGCCAAAGAAATGCGTCAAAAGATGCTTGAGTCGTTGTCGATGTACAGCGATGAAATGATGGAATTGCTGCTCAGCGAAGAAGAAGTTCCCTCGGAACTGGTCTACCGCGTGTGCAAAGAAGCCACTCAACAACTGAGAATGACTCCCGTATTCTGCGGCAGTGCTTACAAGAACAAGTGAGTTCAGTTACTTCTGGATGCGGTTTTGCGCTATCTCCCAAGCCCACTCGATCGTGAAATCAAGGCTCGTAAAGTGGGCGATGAATCCGTCAAGTTGGACCTCAAACCAGATAAGGATTTGCCGTTCGTTGGAATGGCGTTCAAGATTCTGGAAGATCCGTTTGGTCAACTTACGTTTATGCGTATCTACCAGGGCAAGATTGCCAAAGGCGAAATGTATATCAACCAGCGCACCAGCAAAAAAGAACGCTTCAGCCGAATCGTTAAGATGCACGCAGACAAGCGAGAAGAAGTGGATACGGCCGAAGCTGGCGATATCGTCGCGATCATGGGGATCGATTGCGCGAGCGGTGAATCGTACAGCAACACTCGAGATTACTGTACGCTCGAAAGTATGTTCATCCCACAACCGGTTATCAAAATGGCTGTAACGCCAGCGAGCCGCGCAGACTTTGACAAGATGAGCAAGGCTCTCAATCGATTCCGCAAAGAAGATCCGACGTTCCAAGTCTACAACGACGAAGAGACCAGCGAGACGATCATTTGCGGAATGGGTGAATTGCACTTGGAAATTTATGTCGAACGCATGCGACGCGAATACAAAGTTGAAGTTACCGTCGGTTCGCCAAAGGTCAGCTATCGAGAAGCCCCAGGCGCACCCAAGGATTTCAACTATAAGCACAAAAAGCAAACGGGCGGTTCGGGACAATTTGCTCATATCGTCGGCAAGATGACGCCGATCGATACAGAAGGCGAAGTCACGTTTGAGTTCAAAGACAGCGTTTCTGGCGGACGTATTCCAAAGAATTTCATTCCACCGGTCGAAAAAGGATTCCGCGATTCGCTCCTCAAGGGTCCGCTCGCTGAGTTTCCTGTAGTCGGTGTAAAAATGGAACTGATTGACGGTAGCTACCACGACGTGGACTCCAGCGAACGTTCGTTCTACATTGCCGCGTGCGATTGCTTCCGTGAAACCATTCGTGAATCCAATCCACTGTTGCTAGAGCCGATCATGAAGTGCGACGTGGAATGCCCCGAGAACGACCAAGGTTCTGTGGTGGGTGACCTCATCTCGCGACGCGGTTTGGTAACGCAAACAGACTCTCGTGACCGTGTTTCCTACATTAGTTCCGAAGTGCCTTTGGCGAACATCTTCGGTTACTCAACCGATTTGCGAAGCATGACCAAAGGGCAAGGAACGTTCTCGATGGAATTGGCGAAGTACGCGCCTGTGCCTCGCAACTTGCAAGACGATATCATCGCCGAACGCAAGAAGCAGCTAGCTGCTCGAGCGTAATTCGCTACAAAGAGCTAAATCGAAAAAGACAGAGGGCTTGGATCAAAAATCCAAGCCCTTTGTTTTTGTTCTACTCTTGCTGGCCTGATGCTACCCCTATTGAACTCATCCACAACCTTTCATATCTAGCCAATTGCTTTGCCAAAATAAATTCACTTTCGACGCGAGCCCGATTCGCGAGCCCGATTTTCTGTCGTAAGTCAAGTGACTTGGCCATAGTTTCTGCCTTCTGAAAGAACAAGTCCCAATCGTCTTTGATGGCCGATTGACTCTCTAATTGATCGCCCAGTAGTTCAGCAACTCCCTCGACTCGATTGGTGATGACCGGCAGACCTGCGGCCATCGCTTCGAGAACAACATTGGGCATTCCTTCGTATCGAGTCGGCAGGAGCAGCATTTCCGAGCGGGCCATCCAAGCTCTTACATCATCGCGCTGACCCAAACAATGAACTCGGCCCCGAAGCTCTGGTTGTTCGGCCATTTGATCCAGCAGTGGCCGCATCGAGCCGTTGCCAATCACGACCAAATGATGCTCAGGTAACTTATCAAGAAGACCCTTTCCATGCTGCACCAGTATATCAATCCCCTTCTGGTGTTCTAACCTCCCAACAAAGAGCAAGACCCTGGCCCCCTCGGGAACTTTGTGAGTACTTGGATCGATTTTTTGAACATCGTTATGAACCGCAATTCCATTGGGGATGACGACCAATTTGCGAGCGTCCATCTTCTCAGTCTCCGCACACCAATCGGCGACCCCTTGGCTAACACAAATCGTTTTAGTCGAACGCTTTGTCGACCAACGGTCGACTCTGTGACGAAACGTTCGCGGTTCGGCAACTCGAACACCGCAAAACACAGGGATTCCAAGCGAGGGAGCAACCCAAACCGACACGGCGTTTGCATGCCAAAGAAAGGACTGCACCACATCGGGTTTGTCCGCGATGAGCAGTTGCCTCAATTTCGAAACGACGCGTTGCAGCATCCACCATTTCTGACCGCCCAGAAAGTGTATCTCAATTCCCTGAAACTCAACCATCCGGACCAAAGCATCTTTGGGACTTATGGGGCGCGGCCCCAGCGCGATGATACGGACGGCATGTCCTCGATTGCGAAGAAAAATTGCGAGTTCAACGCAGCACTTCTCCGCTCCGCCGGTGTCGAGTTCTGTGATGATTAAATCAATACGCATGAAACTATCGGACCCAATCTTCGATCTCCCAAAAAGCTACATCAATGCAGGTATTGTAGTGCAGAATTCCACACGTAAATCGGCCGGAAAGGGCACGCCGATTTGCTTAAGCCGAACAATTTGTCGACTCTCATCCGTATGAAATCGCCTCGAATGGTTCAAAGCGAGGTGACTCACCGGCCTTTTTTTGAAACCAAAGCAACGAGGGCACAACTTTTGCTAAACCGATTGTGCTTGGCAAAATAAACTCGACCACCTCCGAGACCTTCTGATGCTCCGAACCAGTTTTTTGAAAAAGCCGCAGTTTGGCATTCGAGCTATTCTCTTTGCAACTGTTTTGGTAGCTAGTTGCTCGCTCGTTTGGCGCGAGCGAACTCGATACTTGCGAGAGCATTTTTTTGTGAACGTGGTTGACCAACAGACCGGCGGGTTGCTGCCCCGATTCCAATACCAGACAAGCGTCATCACGAACGAGACCGGTGAAGACGAAACTTGGAGCGAATGGCTAGAGCATCCGAAGCAAAGCACGTTGGCGTTGAAGATTCCCGAATTTTGCAAACTCCAGTTCCGGGCACGATCGATCGACGTTGCTGGCGGTTACAGTCAACAATACCAGTCCATGTTGGTAATGCCGCATTTGTCGCACAACCTTACGCTTCGAATGACGGAAGGGAACAGTTTTCAAAGTTTCCTTATCGATAGTATCACTAGAGAGCCAATTTGTGGTGCGAGGATCGTGCCCGTGGATCTCATGGATAGTGAGGAGGATTTGAATAGCGCCGGAATTTTCCAATATCCAGCGCCGTACTTTGATAGCGATTTCGAAACCGTTTCCGATTCGAAAGGCAAGTTTGTAGTGCGAAACCTAGGTAAAGGATTCGTCATTATTGGAAAAACGTATCAAAGCAAAGTCGTGCGATTCGATGGCGCGTCCGAGGAAGACTTAGCGCATTGGAGAAACAACGGAATTCCAATCGAACGCGCAGTCAACATTCATGGACGAGTTACGTGCCGCGTGACGGGCGATCCAATCAAAGATTGTGAAGTTGTTTACGATAACAAGTTATTCCGAGCGACATCGGAGT
>JBBRGW010000274.1:0-6089 GCA_038223525.1 Pirellulales bacterium | reverse complement strand
CCCACCACTAGATCTAACAAATACTCTCTGCCAGAAGTTTGACGTACCGCCATCCCCAAGATGCATAAAGTAATCGCCGTTCGCATTCGCTGCAGAGACGTTGATTGTAAAAGCTGAGACTATCGAATTGCCGAACGCAGCGGCGGAAACACTGTTGGATAGAGCAGCAAATGCATCCTGGCCATTATTTCCAATGGAAAGCGCGGTGTTAGCAACTGTCAGTGGTGATGTTACGACAGTTCCAGTTTGCGTCCAGATGCCGCCTAGCTGCGGCATCGAAGCGACCAACAATCCATTATTGCCAAAGGAATCTGAAAAAACCAACTCCGACAAAGCGACTTCCTCAGAACAAGACATCGCAAAAACAAGCGATAGAGTTGCTAAAAACTTCTTAAACATCAACGCATCTCCCAATAGCAGGTAGTAAATCAACGCGGCCGACTTCCATCCGTTCGGGCTCAGGGGATAGAATTACATCATCCAAAATTATTTTCAAATTCGCACAGGAAAGCAGCATAGACAACGGACTAAGCGGTTTGCAACGATAATATCGATTGTTTTTCGTGAAGTTTGAGCACCGAAAAATCCTTCGTGAAACCACAATTTTGCCGTTGCAGGCTAACGGTCAGGAGTTGCTCTTAAGACCGCGTTTCGGGGGACTTAATTCGTTTTCTTCAGCAGATTCGCATTTCAATAGAATTCGCTGCTTTCAATTTGAACCGATGCGAGTTTGGCGTCTAGAACCACCACAACTAGGTTTTACACATCTTTGACACGACGGCAATCAATCCTGGACATACGTCGAGAGCGAAAGGCGTTAATGTACTTAGCGATAACGAACTCTTGCGAAAGCGATTGCACATTGTTCGCTTACCATGTAAAAACCCTGTTCTCTCCAGTCCCTCAGCCGATAGGAACATTTGGAATGCTAGGCAAAGATCCAGTTGCAGATACACCCAACCAACACCACCGCCAGCATCATGCTAATACATTGGCTGCTCCTCCGCAGTCAATGATCGAGGAACTGTCCCCCGCCGGACTCCCGATGGCGGGCGGTGCGGCCAAAGTATCGCCGGTTCCGACTGTTTGGCACATTCAGTGGGGTGCGGCCACGTGGCTCATCGCGTTGCACATCGGCGCACTGTATGCACCTTGGTGCTTTACCTGGAGCGGACTCGGCCTAGCCGTTTTGTTCCATTGGATGACCGGCAGTCTAGGGATCTGCTTAGGTTTCCATCGCTTGCTTACTCACACGGGACTCGAAGTTCCAAACTGGCTGCGAAACATCTTTACGACCATCGGCACGCTCGCCGGAGAAGGTGGACCGATCGATTGGACCGCCAATCACCGCAAACATCATGCATACAGCGATCAGCCTGGTGACCCACACTCGCCACACGATGGGCCATGGTGGTCCCACGCTTTTTGGTTGGCCTTCACAACCGACAACGGCGACCCAAAGGGTTACGCCAAGAAATGGGTGCCTGACTTGCTCAAGGACAGGTATACCGTCTTCCTAAATGATTACTTCCTACCGATCCATATTGCCTTCGGCGCATTGGTGACAGGTTTAGGTTATTGGCTGGGTGGTTCCAGCTTGGCTGTCTCTTGGCTTGTTTGGGTGATCTGCGTTCGAATGGTTGCCGTTATGCACACCACTTGGTTTGTCAACTCTGCATCGCACATCTGGGGATACAAGAACTACGAAACGCGCGACGATAGCCGCAACCTTTGGTGGGTTGCAGTTATCGCTTACGGCGAAGGCTGGCACAACAACCATCACGCACATCCACGTTTGGCCCAGCATGGACACAAATGGTGGGAATTCGACATGACGTTCATGGTCATCCGATTGTTGCGAGCGGTGGGCTTAGCCAAGAATGTAATCGACTTGGACAGCATGGACGAAAAGAAGCGTCGAAATCAAGAACGAGCGGCTGCCTAGTCAGGTCCGAACGGAAGGGTCGCGCCCGGCAGTTGCGAACCTACTAGACTATGCGTGATGCCGATTTTATTATCGTTGGTGCGGGATCCGCTGGTTGTGTGCTTGCCTCCGAGATTTGCCGGAGGCAATTAGGGCGAGTGTTGATGATCGAAACGGGCACGGACCCGATTTCGAAACACCTCAAGGTACCGTCGGAATACCCGCTCGCGTTCCAGGGCCAACATGCTTGGCAGCACGCAACGATTCCTCAGCCGCGATTGGCCAACCGACGTATTTCATTGCCCGCTGGCAAAACGCTCGGTGGCTCAAGTGCTATCAACGCATTGATCTATATGCGTGGGCATCCGACGGACTTCGATCGTTGGATGCATTCTGTAGGCGCCGACTGGGAACGTGCCAAAGTGGCTCTTGCTTTCGATGCCCTCGAAAATGCGATCGGGCTAAACACCACCGGACTAAACGAATGGGCAGCATCGGATTTGCATCCCGCTCTGTCGATGTTCTTGATGAAAGCGGCCTCGATTCAAGGATTGCCGCAACAAAGGAGCTTTTTAGAGCCTTCGTTGGGGCTGGGCAGGTACCTGCGATGCCAGGCCAATGGCAGGCGACGTTCCGCATGGAATATGTGGATCAAGTCGAACGAGTTGCTCGAAAGTGAAGATGCACCGCTCGCCGTTTTAAAGGGAACTTTGGTGCAGCACCTAGTTTTGCGCGGCGATCGTGTGGTAGGCGTTTCCATATCGACACCAAAATCGACTCAAAGCCAAAGCATTATCCCGGCCCACAAAGGGATATTTGTTTGTGCCGGCGCGATCCAATCGCCGCAGCTTTTGCTTGCAAGTGGGATAGGAGATCGCGAACAGCTTGCGGCGATCGGCATCGAATGCCGAGTGCACTTGCCAGGCGTGGGAAATAATTTACAGGACCACCTTGTGTTCCCGGTGGTACGTGCATTGAAACAGCACAAGTCCCTTTCCTACCCAGCGAGCGATTCGGAGCGAATTGAATACGTCAGGCACCGAACTGGCCCGCGTGCTTCGAACATTGCCGAGGTTGGCGGCTTTTTTGCACTGCCTAGCCATACCGCAGTCTCATCACGCAAGTTCGAGTCCTGCGTTTCCCGGAATGCAAGCGAGGCGGATTTTGATTTTCAATGGCACCTCACTCCAACCCACTATCTCGAGTATCCGCACAAGCGAGTCCCCACGGCTGCAATGAGCCTAGCCGTCAGCTTATCACGACCGGCCAGCCGCGGCAGTGTTCGATTGAAGCTCGCTGCCAATAACGAAAGTAAAGAGAAGTTTGTACTCGAAATTGATCCAGCTTATCTTTCGGATCCAAGCGACTGGAATCGGTTTTCGGAGGCTGTCCGATGGACACGTTCGTTTATGGATGGCGAGGCGTTCTTGGATTGGATTGGAAGCGAGCTTTTACCGGGTGAGAAGCGGGCGAGCGACCGACAACTTGCTACCGCTATCGAGCGATTTTCGACAACTCTATATCACTATGCTGGGACATGCGCCATGGGCTCGGATTCGTTAGGGGTAGTGGATTCGCGTTTCCAAGTCCATGGGCTGGATGGGCTTTGGGTGTGCGACGCATCGGCGATGCCGTCGATCGTTAGTTGCAACACTCAGGCAACTGTGATGATGATGGCAATGCGATTGGCGGGGTGGCTGGATTAGATGGGATTTAGGCGGACGCTAGCAGGGTCCGCCACGAAGGGTGGATTTGGTTTGGGCGATGGCGGTCGCGAAGGGGACGGCCGCATTGCGAAAGGAACCGTGCAGTTGTTGGGTGCCGGTCTCGTGCAATATTTGCCATGCATTGGACGGGGAAACACCCCCTGCGGGCAAGATCTCAATTCGACCTCGGGCTCGCTCGTTTAGGTCTCGCAGCGCTGCAATACCTTCGATGGCCTGGTCGGGGCCGCCGCTGGTGAGTATGCGAGTGAAGCCCAATTCGATCAACTGCTCGAGTGCAACTGCAGGTTCGTGCAATTGGTCAAAGGCCCGGTGCATCACCCATTGGCAGCTTGGCAACCTGCTTGCAACCGATTTTAGAAGGGTTAGATCGAGCTCGTTCGTACTAGTCAATCCACCAATGGCAAACCCGTTAGCACCTAAGTCGATCGCTTCCCTGGCCTGCTCTAGCATCAATTCACGGTCGAGGGAATCGAACAGAAAATCCCCTGCTCTAGATCGGATCAACACGATAAGTGGCACTTGGATCGAACGGCGTACAGCAGAGATCAGCAGACCAGAAGGAGTGACACCTTCCAAGTCCAACGCAGAGCAGAGTTCAATTCGATCCGTATCCGAATGTTCGGCAAGCATTGCCGCTTGGATGCTATCGACGCACACTTCCAACATGAAGCGGTTCCTTGTAAGTTACGGGAGAATGACTGGTGATAATCTAATTCCCATTTTCTTCACTAGGATGAGAATGGGAGAAGAAATTGCTCTAAGCAAACGCCCAACCGGCGAATTATTCTGAAACGCTCGAATACATTGGCTTATTAAAAAGGAATCGTTGATGGGATTGTTTGACGGGACGGCGTTGGAGCGGCCGATACTTTGCGATCGATGCAGACAGGAGTTGCGTTCCTGCCACTGCCCACCGCAGGACACACCACCGGAAAAGCAATTGCTCCAGATTCGATTGGATAAGCGGAAACGAGGGAAGCTTGTGACCGTAGTTTCGGGTTTCCATTGTTCTGACAAGCAGATCCAAGAGACCTTGAGCGACTTAAAGAATCAATGCGGTGCTGGCGGGACCATTGACGAAGCGAACATCGAGTTGCAAGGCGATCACACGCAACGGCTTGCCGAGCTGCTGAAAAGTCGCGGTTATCGAGTCGCATCGTCAAAGTGAAACCGATTCGTTCAACGGGTTTACCGCTCCCGACTCAATCCCCGCGCACTAGTTCTTTGCCTCTTGCATGCAAGGCATGGAGTCTATCGCTAAGTATCTTAATGATTTCTGCGTCGGACATGGGCATGTACACCGAGCAGGGGATCGGCTCACCGAATACCACGGCGATCGGTCTGCGGGTTGGAAGCATAGACCCCTTTGGCAAGCAATCATAGGCCCCGACGACCGCAATCGGCAATAGTGGAACTTGCGATCGCCGAGCAACGGGAATGAACCCAGGCTTGAGTGGAGCGATCTCACCATCGGAGGTGCGGGTCCCTTCGGGGAACATCAGGACCAACTCGCCTCGTTGCAAGCGTTTCAGCATTTCTCTCAAGCCGGCCAATCCTCCTTTTTCGCGGTCGATTTCGATGGCATCCAGCAATCCGATCATGAAACCGAAAAGTCGATTTTTGAAAAGCGTTTTGCGAGCAAGGTAATTGAGTCGTCGATTCGCAACCAATCCGACTAGGACCGGATCCATCATAGACTGGTGGGTCGAAAGCAACATACCGCCACCCTCGAAGTCAAGGTTTTGTTGCCCTTCGGTGCGCAGACAATATACCACGGCAGAAACGATGCGAGCAATTAACCGCACTCCGCGATAAAAGGCTTGTCGACTGAGGTATTGAAGATCGAAAAAGGGCTTACTGACTGTCTGAGTCTGAGCGTTCATATATTCTCGTTTTAGTTCTTCCCTGAAATGGCCGACTGTTTGCCTTGCACGATTTCAATCAGGCATTGCAGGACTTGGTCTTCGGTCATGCCATCGGTCCAGACGGCGACTGAATCCGAAGCGGCTTTCAGACCGCCTGCAGCTCGCTGAGTGTCAAATGTATCGCGTTGATTCTGATGGGAAAGGATTTCCGAGTAGTCCGCGTCGATGCCCAACTCGATCAATTGCCCAACGCGTCGTCGCGCTCGTTCCTCGGGCGTCGCAGTCAAGAAGATTTTGCATTCGGCGTTCGGGAACGCCACCGTACCTTGATCGCGTCCCTCCGTGACAACATCGCGGCCCTCGGTCCATCTGCGTTGTAGCGCTACCAATGCTTCTCGAACGGAAGTATTGTCTGCAACGGCTCGAATCGATTGAGTGATCGATGGGCGACGGATCTCTTGAGAAACATCCTCTGCATCCAAAAATACTTTGGCTTGGACCAGCTCGATTTGGACTGTTCTCGCAATTTCGGCCACGCCATTGAGATCCGAGAAGTCTATTTGTTTTCGAATG
>JBBRGW010000273.1:0-6105 GCA_038223525.1 Pirellulales bacterium | reverse complement strand
TTGATCGATACGAGGGTGTCGGTGCCCATGGATATTGCACCAAAGCGAGCTCGCACCATCCAGGTAACGATTCCCTTCGATGTCCGTCAGCCAACATCCTTGCGCGGTATCGATGATCAAACCGTCATAGTTCGACATTTGCGAAAAAGCATGCCAAACGACGCTTCGATCGAGCTTGTGAAGCTCATCGAGGTCGAGTTCATTTTGCATCGTCTATCTCGATCTGAATCTGGTCGTCAACGACAAAGACGGCGAAGATGTCCGCTTTGATCTTGGGGTTATCGAGCCAGCAACCATCGACTAGCGAGAAACGCCACGCATGCCATGGGCACGCGACGGTGCCGTTCTCAATCCAACCGCCAGCTAGCGATGCGCCCATGTGCGGACAGAAATCATCCATCGCATGGAACTTGCCCTCCTGGTTGAAGATTGCGATCATGCGATCTCCTACTGGGAACGCTCGCGCTTCGTTGATCGGTATGTCTGACGTTTTGGCGACTGTGATCCGTTCAGCCACTTTGTAGCAACTCCAATCGCAGAAAATTCAATCCTGCTTTGGCAAGCCGATGGTAAAGAACATCCGGATGAGCACCCAGAGAAACCGTGGTTTGTTTAGTCAGCTTACCTCTCCGCGCCAATGAGAAGGAAAAGTCCGAACTGGGGAGCGTTGT
Source organism: Pirellulales bacterium (assembly GCA_038223525.1). Classification (GTDB taxonomy): domain Bacteria; phylum Planctomycetota; class Planctomycetia; order Pirellulales; family Pirellulaceae; genus JBKCUI01. The sequence continues at coordinate 5,434 of JBBRGW010000273.1, read as the reverse complement.
CGAAGTGGAGACTGCCTCCCATGTTGGATAGATCCCTGCTGCCAAGCAAAGATCCAGATCGTGCTCGTCGCGATATCGCTCTGCGGCTTCTGAAAGCTGCCGCATAATTAGTGCGTTTGGCTCCGTTCCCGATTTGGTGTCGCCAACGGTATTCGAGGAATTGTTGACAGCAAGCATCGCGTCCAAGGTCGGAAACCAGTGTGATACCCGAAGACCATTGTGCATTTGTGTGGACAGCTTAGCCAAGCTGTGTTGAATCCACGCCCCAGAACCAACCTCGACAATTCCGAGCGAGATCTTTTTTTCGACCAATAGGCGATGTGTGGCTTCATCGATATCGATCTCTCCTTCACCGAAGACCAGTAACCCTAGCTCATTGCGAATCTCCTCGATGGTCGGTTGAATCTTTTCACGAAACTCGATTTCGTTCGAACATAGGGCGGCGATACGCAAGGTGATCGTGGCCTTGGAAACGGTGATACCCACAATGGGGTCCCGATCCCGCTGGATCAAGTTGGGCAGTTTCTTTTCAACATCGCTTTCGCCAATGCCGAAGACTTTCAAGCTGTGAAAGAACCAGCGTTGCGCTCCGACCCCCATTTCTTGCATGAGCCGTTGCTCAACCGTGGCCGAGTACATTTGCATCATCTCGGCAGGTACACCGGGCAGGGAAAAGAGACGGCATTTCCTTTCGATTCCAGGGCTTGGATTCGAAACGGTTAAATCGATACCGGGTGCCGTCCCATGCGGATTGTCGATAATGCGAGCTCCGGCCGGAAACATCGCTTGGCATTGATTGCGTTCGGGCATGGGACGTTTGCGACGGATGAACAACGACTCGATATGAGCAAGTGCTTCGGGCCTGAGTTCCAAGGGAGCATGAAACGCGTCGGCCATCGCTTCGCGGGTCAAGTCGTCCGCAGTCGGGCCAAGACCACCGGTCGCGACAACAATATCTACCCGTCTGGAAGCGGTCCGAAACGCATCCACGTTATCGGACATGCAATCGCCCACCGTAGTGTGAAAGGCAGTTTTAACCCCGAGATTGCCAAGTTGCTCGCTCAACCATCGGCTGTTGGTATCGAGTCGTTGTCCACTGGTAAGCTCGTCGCCGATAGAAATTATCTCCGCTCGCATGTTTCGAATCTTCATGATCCGAGTAGTCTAACATGCCCGTGGCCGACGCTGCTAGCGTCGGACGATGGAACCCTGACGAAAAGATTGTTGTGCACTATATTAATGGAAGAAATAGTATAAAGATGTTTTAGGCGGACGCTAGCAGCGTCCGCCACGGGAGTGATCCAAAGTAATGGGTGAAATGATGCGGAACAGATTAGGAGCGGCTTTATTCGCGTTGCTGGCTTTTGCCGTACCGTCGAGTAGCTTTGGTCAGCTTGCGGTAACGACAGCAGACGAGAACATACCCAAAGAGATTCGGAACCGCGCCGATGTGCAGGTGCTGTTGGAGAAGCTTCGTTTTCTAAGGAAGAACGAATCGATTCTTGGACAAAACCATCTCAACAAACAGACCACCCAAACTCAGATTCAGGAGCACGAGTTCGATTTAGCAAATATTATCGATTCCTACAAAAAGAATCCAAAATCGCTTGAAACAGTCGCAAGCATCCATGTCGAAGATGCATTACCTCAATCTCTTGCCAATCGCGTTGATGCACAAGCCATTGTTCGGAAGCTGCGTTACTTGAGAATGAACGACAAGAACCTTGGCGAGAATCACTCTAGCAAGAAGTCGACGCAGGAGCAGATTCGACGGTACGAATTCGCATTGCAAAGCATATCCGAGCTAGAAGGCTTGCCCGCTCCGAAATCTGTTGCGCCTGAGATCATCTCGGGTCAGGCTAACAATCGCACCCCCCAAGAGCTGGAGAATCCTCGGGAAATGCGACTGATCGTTCAGAAACTGGCAGTTCTAAAGGCCAACCAAGCTAACTACGGGGAGAACCATCCCAACTGGAAAATCATTCAGAACGAGATTCGGGAACACGAGTCCGCTCTAAGGCGAACGGCAGACTGAAAGATACCAGTAGGATGGGGCCATTGTCCTGTCCAAATAGCGGATCGGGACATTGGTAGCAGCGTCGGCCACAGGGAAGGCGTCGAAGTCATCGAGGAACTCGCAATTGGACGTCGATCTCTTTCAATAGGTACTCCCAATCCAAAGCCGGCCCCGGATCGATTTTGTTTTCTTGCACATGGTAGTGGCCAAGAATTCCGCTGAAAGATGCCCACTGTTCTGTGGTGAGCGTTTTATCGATGATCCGGCCGTCCGGAGTCCGAGGTGCATCCGGCTTAATCCCAGGAAAGATATCGCATAGCGCGGCGGATAGTTTTACAAGCGAATCGTATTGCTGCTGGGTCAAATCGTATTGCTGGTATTGCTTGCCACGAATCGAGCCGACGACTGCCTCGTTGCGTCTCGGGCGCAGAATCTTGTTCTCAAACGCAGAGCGTCCACGGACGGATTCTGGAAAGATCAAATAGGTCCGGCCATCATTGTCTTTTTTGTACCACTGCAGCAGCGTTTCATTTCTTCCGTCGGTTGGATAGGCACCTATGTTTGCGATCTCGATGCCTACACTTCGATCGTTGCTCTTGGTTGCCTGCCACGCGCGTTCCTTTAAGTCGAGTGTTTGGTAAATCGTTCCGTCCACGTCCAACATAAAGTGAACGCTCAGTCCACGTCGATCGTGCAATACGTAGAAGCATTGCGCGCTGGTACCGCAAACGTCAAAATGCAATATAAACTGGTCGACCTTTTCTTTCAACAGTCCGAGCGTCCAGCCGCCGCCACGGATTTTTTCGACTTGCTCGGGTGTGAACTGTTCCGATGCTGAGCTTTCGAATCGCAAGCCGAATCGGTCGGGACTTGTTTCCTGTGGTTTGGTTACAAAGTCGATTTTTCCAGCCTGCATTTCCTCGACTGTGCTCTTCCATTTGCGTTGCGCGAACGGTGCGAAGCGACGATCGGTTCGGTACGCATCGAATCCGCCGGCGTCGATCCATAGCTTTACTGGCGCTCCAATTCGATAAAGTTGGCCGCACACCATGATTTCATCGCCAAAACGCTTTTGAAACCCGAGGGTCGGTTGAGACACAGATCCAGCAGGAATGGGAGCGTCCTGCGCTTGCAGTGGCGCAATGTTCGTAAGCTCGGCGAACAACATCGCAACAAAAAATAAGTGGCAGTAACGCATCGAGCATTTGTTTCGAAAAACCATTAGAGCGACCAGCCAGCGCGAGGGGTTCTCGAGATGAACTCATCCGCTTGCGGGCAATTCGTTGCTCGTAGTTTCTTTGCATCCCAGTCCAATTTTTGATTGGATCGGTAGGCCACGTTTCCCAGATGGTTCGCGATCGTAAGCAGCCCAGCATAACTAAAGGGACTTCCGGTCGGTGTTCCGTTTTGGATCGCAAGCAACCATTCTTCATGTTGTCCGGGGGAGTTAGGGATAAACTGTTCGGGGCGAACGAAGTCTTTGAATTTTTCTTCGGGGAGCAACAGATGTTTGTCGTAGTCAGCCAGTACCATCCCTTTGTCGCCGACAAATAGGATGCCAGAGCCCCACTGAGGAATCCCTTTGTCCTTCCATATTTGCGGCTTATGAGTTCCCTGATACCAGCTGACTTTGCAGGCGACGATGTCGCCGCGGGCAGGGTATTCGTAGATAGCCGTCATCGATGCGGGAGCAATTTCCCGATGGGGTTTGTCGCCAATGGCGTCGATCGTGGTGGGGGACTCGAGCTTGAGCGCCCAAAAGGGCAAGTCGTTCATGTGGCTACCGAGATCGGACATCGTACCACTTCCAAAGTCCCACCACCGATACCATTTCGGACCGGGGAAGTACACGTCGTGGTAGGGTCGCATCGGAGCGGGACCGATCCACATATCCCAGTCAAGGTTCGCGGGGGGATTCATCGCATCACCCGGTCGGTCTGTGACAAAGACGATGTCTTTGTTGGCTTCGGATTCTTCTTTGCTTTGCAGTCCCCATGCGCGTGAAGTCCACACGTGTGCTTCCCTTACGTTCCCGATCGCGTTGGATTGGATCAATTCGACAACCCTGCGATAGTTAGGCAACCCGTGAATTTGGGTTCCCATCTGCGTGGCAACTTTTGCTTCCGCGGCCGCTTGCATAATGCGGTGCGATTCGCCAATGTTGTGCGTGAGCGGTTTCTCGCAATAGACGTGTTTCTTTTGTTGTAGCGATGGGAGTGTTGCAAACGCATGGGTATGTTCGGTGGTGCTGACAACCACCGCATCTACGCTGGAAAGTTCATCCATCAACCTTCGGAAATCGGTGTAGCGGCGAGCACGCGTATGAGTCTCGGCTGCCTTGTCCAAGTGATTGCTATTGACATCACAAATGCCGACCACGTTCACTGAGCCGGTATTGTAGAGCGTGCTAAGATTGCTACCGCCTCGTCCACCCACTCCGACAAACGCGATGTTGACTTTGTCGCTTTGCGCCCGAGTTCTGCTGGACGAACCAATGAGCGTACCAGCAACCGCACATCCGGCAGTTAGTTGAATAAATCGGCGCCTAGAACTATTACTTGATCTAGCCATGGTACCCTCAAGGCAAAAGTTGAAAGGGATCGTGTCGAGTGTTCGGGGGCTCGCATTCTAACGTATGTGTCGCTAGGTGCAGCTACTGTTTTGTTGTTTTTCGCTGGTGTGATAGGCCACGCGGAAGCCGCTTTCGATTACATTAATAATCAATGATAAACGCTCATTTTTCCTCAGGAACATTGTGATTGCTCCAGCGATAGAAACCCAAAAACTGACACGTGTCTTCGGAAGCCAAGCGGCGGTGGATGCGTTGGACTTGAAGGTCGATGCCGGAACTTTCTATGGTTTTCTTGGCCCGAATGGGGCTGGCAAATCGACCACAATCAAAATGTTGACGGGGCTTCTCAGTCCCACCGCAGGGACCGTTTCGGTACTTGGCTGCAACATGCTGGATCCGGTGCAATCGCTTGAGGCAAAACGCAACATCGGTGTGATCCCCGAGAATCTCGCCCTGTTCGATAACTTGACCGCTATCGAATACCTCGTCTTTATCGGCCGCATTCATGGCTTGGAACGGGACACGATTCGGGCCCGCAGCGATGAAATGCTCGAGTTGCTGTCGCTGGAACGGGAGACTAAAAAACTGGTGCTTGAGTACTCGCACGGCATGCGAAAAAAACTTTCGTTGGCAGCCGCTCTGTTGCCAAATCCCAAGTTGCTTTTTTTGGACGAACCATTTGAAGGAGTCGATGCAGTTGCCTCGCTAACCATTCGAGATCTCCTATCGAATTTTGTTGCCAAAGGATCGACGGTTTTTTTGACCTCACACGTTCTCGAAATCGTGGAACGATTATGCACGCATGTTGGCATCATTCAAAATGGCAAATTGATTCAGCAATGTTC
>JBBRGW010000272.1:0-6119 GCA_038223525.1 Pirellulales bacterium | reverse complement strand
GTCGCAAAATCATTTTGACAGCATTGTATCAGAATGAAGAGAATCGAGAATCGCCGCTGCAACGAGACTGAACGGGAACCGTTGCGAGGGTGCAATCCTTCTAAACTTTGATATTGCTCCTTCGCACTTCATCGCAACGTCGGGCGTCGATCATAACTTGGGCAGTGTGGTTTGCAAGCGTAGTCAGACGGTACGGCGAGCGGCTGTCTCGATTAGCCATGAAGCATAACAATCCCCAGGGCAAGCCTGGGGTATTTCGAACTCCGCCCGCCTTGTGCGGCGGTTCGTTCAGGTTTTTAGGCTACACGGCACGACTAGCGACAGCCCGAGTTATGATCGACGCCCAACGTCCTATTCCCGGCACTCAAGCTTCGTCATGGCTGGCCGGGACTCGCCCGCTCCATGCTCATCCAATCGAGCAACATAAACACATCGAGCAGTTCGAATCATCAAAAGTACTCATGTCGCCGGAAGCGATGTATTGTCTTCGGTCTTCGTGGCTGACCGGCGATTTCAAACGGTCTTCCTATCTGACAGGTGCATGGCACTTTGCGAAGCGGCCAGTACCCTTCTCCTGACTGCAACTGATCGGAATACCCTTTGCAAGCGTAGTATACGGCGCGTTTAGCAAAGCTCGGATGAACCACAATCTGGGCTTCGACTATGAAGCAGACTGATCAAGCAAATCTCGTTGCCGGTTGTTGTTTAGCCTGGCCATCCCGATTTGGACGATGAACAAATCTATCAGCGAGACTCGTCTATCAACTGGGCTCGCATGTGTTCCACTCAGGGCACTCTCGGCAAGAGCGACTTACTTTGACGCTATATCTGGCTCCGCGATCGATAAAACATAATTCACTAAATGCCAGATGTCTTCTTCCTGGATCCCCTTATCCTCTTTAGATTTGATAATGGCTGCTGCCGGCATAGGGGCACCGACGATCCCGTATCGGATTCGTCGGTAGATATCGATCGGGTCGCGTCCACCTCGAAACTTGCCTTCTACAATGTTCCGCGGCTTGAGAGGCTGCGGTCTCATTCCACCTCGCGCCATCAGCGGGAGCAAGTCCTCGACGTTGGCTGGGTTAAGGTCTATTTTCGAAGTCCAATCTTTCGTCCAATCGTCGTAGTCAGGTAATTGTTTTCCATCGCCGCGAGCAGATTCACCATGGCATTTTGCACATGCCGCTTCTTCCGTTAAGAAAAGTTTGCGACCTTTGTCGACGGACTCTTGGAGCGCAGTTCGGTTGTCGGCGTTCTCGCTACCGAAGAGAGGGAATTCAGGGAGTTCAAAATCCTCGACTCCATCTGCCGATTCGACCCATGCATCTGCGATAGATGTGAGGATATCCGTTGCTGTTTCCAGTTGCCCCTGCAGTTGCTTTTTGGATTCTACGTCGGAAGAGCCTTTCAAAGAGACGTTGTAGACTCGGTCGGTTTCCAAATCTAGATCGTAGGCAGCGCCAAACAAAAGCTTGCGTTCGAACTCTCCTCGAATCGAAAGGAAAATTACGTAGTCGACAAGGGCATCGATCTTCTCGTCGGGGAGTTTATTAAACAACGGCATCTGGGATCCTGACAGGCCCTTGCGAAGAGATCGAGCGATATCGGCTTTGATGGGTTTGTTCTTGCGGGCGGTGCTTTTGTATTTGAAAATACCGTGGCGAAACTCGCGAGGGTACGGATTTTGAGACGCAGCTACAGGTCCACGACCTTGTCCTGACTCGCCGTGGCACGAGGCGCAAAGTTGACGGTATAGCCCTTTTTCCCCTGGCTCTACCGTGCTTGCAGGCGGGCCGGCAGCCATCTCAATTTTCGCCAGTGACAACAGTTCCTTGTACTCATCTTCTGCAAAGAGCGGAGGCAGTTTCGGTTCGTCGAGCGTTCCAAACCAGTCGGTTAGTAATGCCTGAGAGTCCGCAAGCGGTTGATCCAACTTAACTTCCTGTTTGATTTCCAGGGCGTGTGTGTAAAGGTAGTTGGGTTCATGCAGAGCAACTGGAACGGTCGAGGGTTTGCATCCCGCAATGGCGATAGACAAGCTCAATGCCAAGCCAGCGAGGTGACTGGGGGACAAATGAATAATCATGAAGTTGGGAAGTCTCTATTTTTTAGCGAGGTCGCGAATTTCAATTTTCCGCCACTTGACGGTAAATGAGCCTTGGTCCTTGCCGATGCCGTGTACTTGAAGACCGATAAAACCGGATAAAAACGATTGCGGGTCGGTGATGTCTTCGACGAGTGTTCCATTGATCCATGTTTGGATTCGAGTCCCAACGGCGCGGACGTGAAATTGGTTCCACTCGCTATTTCTCATGAGATCATGCTTTGGTTGTCCCGGCGAGATCCAATTGCGACCCGTGGCCTCTCCGTAGATATAACCGGACTCGCCTGGCCCTCGCATGATTTCTACCTGCGGTCCATAGACGCGGCCATTGTCTTTGTCCCGCGAGCTCTTGGATCGAATCTGAACTCCTGAATTCAAAGCAGGTTCCACATTTACTTCGAATCGCAATTCAAAATCGGAGTAATCCTTATCGGAGCACAAGAAGGAGTTGGGGCTGCCAGTAGAAGTAGTACCAACGATACAGTCATCGGCAATCCGGTAAACGGCCCATCCGTTTCGCTGGGTCCAACCTGCCAGATTCTTTCCGGAAAAGAGCGAAACCCAGCCGTCTTCGTTAGGTACGCTCAATGGAGTTGCGTTTTCGTTGCGAACGACGCTTTGGTCCGTTGGTTTGGGGGCATCAGCGATCGCGGCGCCCCACAAGGCGCAAGTGAAAACGCATGAAAAAGCAGAGTTTTTCAGGAAAGAAAACGGTGAACGGACCATGGAAGACCTCGTCTTGCAATACGTGGGAGGATAGAGTCTCTTTAAGGCGATCGGCAGAATGAAAAGTTCTGTAGGATGGGACTAATGTCCCGTCCGATGATTCGTTCGGGACAATGGTCCCAAACTCCGAATGGTATAACACAGCCTGCCGCTCGCCTATAAAGCAGTTTATCTCGACTCCGGTCTTTTTTCCACCCAGCGATCGTCAATGACTGAAATCTATTGCAATGGCTCGTTTCCTGAAACGCGGATGAGACGCAATCGCCGTTGGCCCTGGCTACGCGACATGCTTCGAGAAACGCATTTTTCGGCCAGCAATCTCATTTTGCCGATCTTTGTCATCGACGGCACCCAACAACGGCAGCCCATTACAACGATGCCGGGCGTTGAACGTTTAAGCATTGATTTGGCGGTGCAAGAAGCCGAAAAAGCCGCAGCCCTTGGCATCGCATCCATCGCTATTTTTCCAGTGACACCAGCAAACCTAAAGTCCGAGGATGGCGCACACGCCTTTAATCCCGATAACTTGATCTGCCGTGCAACGCGGGCCATCACCGAAAAGCTAGGAGGCTCGATTGGCATCGTATGTGACGTAGCTCTCGATCCGTACACCATTCATGGACACGACGGTCTATTGATCGATGGACATGTGGCCAACGATGCAACGGTCGAGGTCCTGTGCAAACAAGCGGTCAATCAAGCGACTGCTGGGGCAACCGTCATCGCTCCCTCGGACATGATGGATGGCCGGATTGGTGCAATACGCAAAGCCCTGGACCGAACTGGATACGACGAGGTTCTTATCATGTCTTACGCTGCCAAATACGCTTCGGCCTTTTATGGTCCATTTCGAGAAGCGGTCGGATCAGCCAGTAACCTTGGCAAAGGCGACAAGAAGACTTATCAAATGGATCCCGCGAATACAGACGAAGCGCTGCGTGAAGTCGCGATGGATTTGCGCGAAGGTGCCGACATCGTTATGGTCAAACCAGGCATGCCCTATTTGGATATTATCCGCAGGATCCATGATACCTTTCAAGTACCGGTGGCCGCATATCAGGTCTCGGGTGAATATGCCATGCTCAAGTTCGCCAGTCAAAACGGTGCCATCCAAGAAAAAGAATGCGTTTTGGAAAGCCTTCTCGCTTTCCGCCGCGCAGGCGCGACAAGCGTCTTGAGTTACTATGCGAATCAGGCCGCACAATGGTTATAAGGCGATCGGCAGAATGAAAAGTACGGTAGGATGGGACCAATGTCCCGTCCATTGATTGGTTCGGGACAATGGTCCAAAACTACGACTGGTATAACACGGCCTGCCGCCCGCCTATGCGGCAGGGAGGCAAACCGCGGGTGCTCAGAAACACCGGCGGCTAGCCGCCTTGACGCTAAGGAATATTACCTACCCCCAAATTCGATTGACGAGATTCAATGAAACATCTACTTCAATTCCTCGCCGTTGTTCTTTTGGGTTGCGTCAGTCTTTCGCATGCTATCGCAGACCGACCCAACATCGTTTTCATCTTTTCCGACGACCACGCCCAGCATGCGATCTCCGCTTACGGGTCCAAGGTAAATCAAACGCCGAACATAGATCGATTGGCCAAAGAGGGGGCTCGGTTCACCAATTCGTTTGTGACCAACTCCATTTGCACGCCCAGCCGCGCTACCTTATTGACCGGCCAGTACTCACACCTCAATGGAGTCCCCGTCTTCAATAGTTTCGAGGGAACTCGGGACCATGTTGCAAAGCACCTACAAGCAGGTGGGTATCATACTGGTATGATCGGCAAGTGGCACCTCGGCACGGATCCTACAGGCTTCGATCGATGGATTGTTTTGCCCGGTCAAGGCAGCTACTGGAACCCCTCGTTCCTCGTCCATGGTCGAAAGCTTACAATCGAAGGTCATTGCACAGACATTACAACGGACTTGGGTATCGAGTTCATCAAGACGCGACCAGCAGAGAAACCATTTTTCTTAATGTTGCATCAGAAAGCGCCGCATCGCGCGTGGGAGCCTGACAAACGCAATCAAGCTCGATTCAAGGACAAATCGATTCCGGAACCCGAGACGTTGTGGGACGACTATGCGACACGCCCCACGGCACTGCCAATCAATCAACAGACCGTTGCCCGCGACCTTACTCGTCGCGATCTGAAACTTGAGCCCCCATCCGATCTCAAAGGCCCCGCACTCAACCAGTGGTATAACGCCAAACCGACGGAAGTATTGGTCCATGGCAAAACACTGTCTGGAAAGGAACTCGTCCAGTGGAAGTACCAACGTTATATGCAAGACTACTTGGCCTGCGTCCAAGGAGTCGATGACAGCGTTGGCAAAGTGCTCGACTACTTGGACCAAAATGATTTGGCAAAGAATACGATTGTGATGTACTCCGCAGACAACGGTTGGTATTTGGGGGACTTGGGGCTTTACGATAAACGCTTTATGTATGAGCCCGGTTTGAAGGTGCCATTGCTCGCGCGTGGTCCTGGGATCAAACCAAGCATTACGCCCTCTCAGTTCGTCGCCAACATCGACCTTGCGCCAACGTTCCTTGATTTGGCTGGTTTACCAATACCTGACTCCATGCAAGGGCGATCTGTTTCGCCTCTGCTGCGTGGTGAAGCGCCTGCAGACTGGCGGCGATCCGTCTATTATCGCTACTACCACGATCCCGGTCACCATAACACTGTCGCGCACTGTGGCGTTCGAACAGAAACGCACAAACTGATCCATTATTGGAAACAGGATGTGTATGAAATGTTTGATCTTATCAAAGACCCTACAGAGCAGAATAATTTGTTGTTCTCGTCAGACAACGCAAACAGTCCAGCGGTCGTGGCCAAGTTTGCGGAGTTGAAAGCCGAATTGATGCGTTTGCAAAAACAATACAAGGATGATGGACAGTTCGCGAATCCTGCGACTTGGCCCAAGACGAGCGCCGACGGACCGTTCGATGACAAGAAACCGATAGGGACCAAGACCATTGCGGAAGCCATGGCCGCAACTGGGTTGTAAGGCGAGCGGCAGATCGCAAACTACCGTAGGATGGGACCAATGTCCCGTCCTATGATGCGTTCGGGACAATGGTCCCAAACTACACTAAATCGACGAAAATCTCGGCTATCGCCGTGTGGCTGATGATTGGTTGGCGTCGATCATAACTTGGGTAGTGTGGTTTGCAAGCGTAATCAGACGGTACGGTGAGCGGCTGTCTCGATTAGCCACAAAGCATAACAATCCCCAGGGCAAGCCTGGGGTATTTCGAATCCCGCCCGCCTTG
>JBBRGW010000271.1:0-6174 GCA_038223525.1 Pirellulales bacterium | reverse complement strand
TCTCGAGCGTCTGGAGCCATTGATGCAGGGGTGGGGATCTTTGCAAATGGCTGGCAAGTTTCAAACCGACCACATGGTATTAAAGAACGACGCATCGCGATACGAAGGTGGTTCCGCAAACCATGTGGGGATCATCGGACTGGGGGAGAGTTTGCGCATGCTTGTTTCGCTTGGTTGCAATCGAGTTGAGAATCCAATAGCCCATTCGGTCCTGGAAAATGCAGCGAGTATAGAGGACGGGTTGGAAGGGGCTGGAGCCACTGTTTTCAGAGCGAGGAGCACAAGGTATGCGGATAACGAACTTAGCGGTATCTTGACGTTCGAGATACCAGGACAGGATCCTAATGTAGTCCGCCGGCGATTACTTCAGGAAGAAATCGTACTAAGCGTCAGGCACGGACGGTTGCGCGTCGCAACTCATGCTTACAATGACCAGGAAGATATCCACCGGTTGGTGTCAGCCGTTCGCAATACTATTTCCCATTAACAGGACCTCCTTAATATGAGTTCGGACTCACCTTACAATCCATACACCCCAAGCTACCCTGTGGAATCGAGCTCCGCTGGAGTCAAAGGTCCGCTTAGAGGCTTCGTCAAGGTTGTTTGCATCTTCTTTATTATCCTAGGCGCTCTCGGATTGCTGCAGACGTTGCAGTCGATTTTGGGCATCGCGATGACCCTCTTAATGGAATCGACACCAGAACAGCAAGCCATGAACGGCTTGAATGCTTTTCCTGGCGCGATGATTGCCACCATCCTGTTTGCGTTGGTCAACTTCGCCGTATCCGTGTGTTTACTTGCCGGGGGAGTGATGGGTCTGAAGCAGAGGATGCGAGGGGCTAAGCTCATTCGGTTTACCTCAGGCTTCATGGTAGTGTTCAAGGTTGTGGAGACAATCTACGGAGTCGTTGCCGCTTCCTTTATGATGGGCCCAATCAAAGAACAGATGGCAAAGCAAATGCAGGCTGACCCAAATACTGCGAAGGTCGACATAGGCGCCTTTATCGAGATAGGCATGTATGTCGGAATGGCTTTCGTGGTCGTGTTGGGGTTGGCCATGTTTCTGTTCTATCTCTTTACGTTTTTGAAATTCAGCAAACAAGAAACTCTCTCGCAGTTTTCGTAGAGGATTCGAACCATGTCAGCGGAGCTCAACGCAAGTAAGGCGGTCTACACAGGTTCTTTTGACCCGGTTACGCTGGGTCACTTGGACATCATCGAACGAAGTGCACGGCTGTACACGTCATTGGTCATCGGCGTTGGCGTGAACTCAGCGAAACAATCACTGTTCACAACGGATGAGCGAATCGACTTGTTGCAACGCGTGACGCGTCATTTGCCACATGTGACGGTTGAGAGATTCGATGGCTTGGCGGTTGACTTCGTCCGAACCATCGGGGCCAGAGTGATGGTTAGGGGCGTTAGGCCGTTAACGGATATCGCTGCCGAGTTCACGATGATGATGGCCAATCGCCAGCTCGACTCCGACATTGAAACAGTTTTCCTGATGGCAGATGAGGTTTATGCGCATGTTTCTAGCACGCTGATCAAGCAGATCGCGAGTCTTGGCAATGGTCGCTCTTTGGACCGGTTTGTTCCACGCGAGATTATCCCATCGCTGATGGAAAAGGTTCTCGCGACTCGGCACCACCAAACTTCAGAATAGATAACTTCAAAGTAGACAAGCAGGAAAAAATGATACTTGGCGAACCACAATCCAGCCAATACGACTGGCGATTCCAGATCTTAGGCTTCCCGGTTCGCGTCTCTTGGCTATTTTGGGCTGTAAGTGCTGCCCTGGGTTATGGAGCCGCGTTGTCAGTTCAGTCGGGCTACGGGCGAGCGAACATTCCAATCAACTTGGGAGTCCTCGTCGCAATCTGGGTGGCAGTCACGTTCATTTCCATATTGGTCCACGAACTTGGCCATGCGCTCGCTTTTCGCTTTTACGGCATTCGATGCGATATTGTGCTGTATCACATGGGCGGTTTGGCAATCCCGGGCGCAGGCATGCTGTGGGGTCGAAATGGTCGAAGAACTCAATTGACGCAGATGAACTCGATCGTCATCTCTGCCGCCGGACCCGCGATCCAACTGTTGTTAGCCGCATTTGTCGGGATCACTGCCATTTTATGCGGCATTCAAGTATCCGAATTCGTTTGGTTGTCGGACTATCTCGGATTGAAGGTTAGTGTACCGCTCAATCCTGCCGTGTATGCCTCAGTTCGATTCATGGTGACATCGAGTATCTGGTGGGCGTTGATCAATCTGCTTCCTATCTATCCTCTCGATGGCGGTCAGATCGCTCAACATGTGATCGGGATCTTTCGTCGCAACAGCGGCTTGATGGAAGCGCACGCGCTCAGCGCCGTTGTCGGATTGTTGGTCGCATTCTGGTGCTACAACAATGGCATGGGACTCAATGCGATCTTCGTTGCATCGATGGTGCTGAACAACATTCAGGCCCTCCAAGGCGATAATGGACCTCGAAATTGGTGATGAGGCAAAAAAAAATCAATTTTTTTTTTTGCCTTTTCGAGACGTGCTCATGTCCGATCAACATGAATCAAACCACTTCGTAACGCAACGGTGCGGACTGCGTGTTGAAGTCCATTTTTGACTCACCAGCATATCCATCTTGGAACACAAGTCGGGCCTCTCTCGCTTCTCAACAGACACCCGTTGTGACCCTTTGATTCGTTCTTCGATGCAGAACAACATGATGCACCTGTGTTTGCGTGTCGACAAGAAATTTGTTGGTTTTTTGGATCATGACCCTCCGTAGGAAACACGTTCTTGCGATCAAGGAATCGAGTTCAATGAACGATTGCCATCGAGAAAAGATGTCTGTCTTGCGACAAGAAACAACGATTCGAATCGGCCTCAATCAGCGACGACGATTCGTCCCGTTGCTGGCGAGGAAATGGACATCGATAGAGCAATGCGATCCACATCCCGAAGCGCATCCTGGCAATGCAATGGTGGAAAATTGGTTTCATTTATGTGGAAAAATTGTCGAAAAGATGTTGCATTAACTTTCGACTTTTATACAAATAGTCGCAGTGGATGTTGTTCCTTTGAAGAGATTGGTTTCGTTGGGTGCTCGATTCATCGAGGACCTCGACATGAAGTCAACAACGAATCGGTTTCGACAGAGGGTTTTTAGTACCGGTTGCTAGACATGGATTGTTCATCTACTGCTTCTGATGTTCGATCAGTGCGGCAACTAATAATTTCGCTTTTCGGAGGATGTATCCGTGGCCAAGAAAAAAGCTGGGGCAACGAAGAAGAAGGTAGCCAAGAAGGCTGCTAAGAAGACTGCAGCACCTAAGAAGGCTGCTACCAAGAAGAAAGTAGCCAAGAAGAAGGCTGCTAAGAAGACTTCTACAAAGTCTCCATCGTAATTCCGTTGCTCTGCTAGAGCATTCGGCTGCACGCTGATATTCTGCTCTAAGCAACAAACTCAAGACCGCCGAGTGGTATCTTCCGCTCGGCGGTTTTTTTTTCGCAAATGACGGCAAATCGTCGTTCTGGCCACACTTGGTCACCTCCGCAAGCAAAAGCAGCCTATCTTGCCTAACCGGAAATATTATCTCAACCTGCGGCGATTCATTGACGATAGAACATCATGAACAGAACCCTAGGATGGGACCAATGTCCCGTCCCTTGATTCGTTCGGGAGAATGGTCCCAAACTACTGAGAGTTTCAGCAAGGCATTCACATGAAAGGGCAAAGCATGCATCATAAGCTCATGTTGCTTTCCGCAACTTTCATGCTTTGCGCCCAATCCATGGGCTGTATCACCATTCGTGACGTGACTCCCTCTCATGCGATGCCGATCGCAAACCGCGTCGATCATGCCATCAACGTCGCCTCGGCCGACGAATGCTGCGAGCTTTACGACCGCCGCGATGCGCTGCGGCGGATCGCGAAAAAGTTGAATCCAGCCCACTTGGTTCCGACACACGTTGTCGGTTGGGCTGGCAGTTGCAAAGACCAGTCTATGGCATGGATGTCAAATCAATACGGGCGATGTGCGTCGGTAAAAGGATCTGTTCAGGGATGGATCCAAGACAAGAAAGACGAGGCGAATGCTCCTCCCTGGCCTCGCTTCCATCCGATTCCCACGCAGGATGTTTTTGAGCCACAAGAACCAGTCGCTCCCTTTACACCGGAAGCTCCCGAAGTGTACGGCCGATTTGGGCGAGGGTAGCGTTGCGAACAACCCTTTCCTCCCTGTTCGACGACGGATATGCGATCCTCGAACGTTGCTTAAACCTGATCGAGCATCTACCAAATGGTTATCGATGGCATGACTTCATGGCCGTCGGGCGGTAATTGGGTGCTTGGATTGTTAGCGTGAAAAACCGCTGGTTATGCCGGCTTTAAGCTATTGGATCGTTATCAAGCGAAGCGACTCGATCCCTTTTGCGATACAAAGCATAGTTGAACGACGCTCCGCGTCGTGATTAGGCGAGCGGCAGGCTGTGTTATACCAGTCGTAGTTTGGGACCATTGTCCCGAACCAATCAACGGACGGGACATTGGTCCCATCCTACGGTACTTTTCATTCTGCCGATCGACTTTATGCGACGCGGAGCGTCGCACAACTAAGCGGGGGCCTTTTGCAGGCAAAACGCTGCTAGCTGCCGGTTTCCCAACGCCACTAAATTTTCTCTCTCGACCTGCGACGGGCGAATTCTCTAAGCTGGGGGGCCGATGGACAAGATCGATCAGGTCTTTACTAGTTAGCAATCGAAGAATAGACCGAAATCTCCACGGAAGGACGACTCGGAAGATGACTCAGCGAACCAACGCGGAACTTGCCTACACAAAGCCTGCTCGACCAAGGCGTTTCAAGAAACGTCATATTCTATTGGGCGGGCTGTTCCTATTACTAGCGGCCATCGTTTTTGGCGTCCCATACGCGATGCAAAACCGAGAGCTCGCCTTGTCGCTCATCAATCGGAATGCCGGTATCGCACCGATGCGCGTTGACTTAACGAGCATCGAGGGAGGCTGGTTGCGTTCGATCAAGATACGGGGCCTGCGATTGCTCGACGACAAGGGAGCCGAGTTGATACGGGTTGGGGAGATCGAGACTGAGCTCAATTTGATCAATGTTGCCATCAACTACAAAAGGCTTGGTACCATCACGATTCGGGATGCAGAAGCGATCCTGGACGTGCAACCAGGTACAACCAACATCGAGGAAGCGATCAGGCCGTTGCTATATCCGTCTCAGGGGACAACCCCCACGACTGCGCCTGCGACGACTTCTACCACTGCCAGTTTACCCACAGGCAGGATTCGCATTGAGGGTGCTATTGTTCATGCCCGCGATAGCGTGGACCTGACCAAGTGGGACTTCAAAATCAGCGAAGCGGATATCCCGTTCCCAACCCAAGAGCAGCCAATCCCACCCATGTCGCTCGTGGGTCTGGTCCAGCAGATCGAGGCGCTGCCAGGGGAAACGAAGATGGGCGGGCAATTTACGATCAGGACACAGCCGATTGCCGAGACATTGGGTGCGAGCAACGATGCACTTGCACCCATGAAGATGAACATCTCAACCAACGGCCTACCACTTCAATGGTTCAGCCTAATCAAACGACGTTTGCCGGACATCCCGATCGATCAATTGCTGGGGCTGGCGACCGTTCAAGCGGACATCGAACTTCGGAGCAACAGCAACATTCATGCACAGATCCAAACTGCTCAGATCGATTCGCTGCAGATCGTTGCACCAGCCTTGGTTGGCAATCGGGGCGCTGGTCTAAAGCAAATCAAGTTGAGCGGCAACGTTCAGCTAAATCAAAATCGATTGACGACTCAAAACGCGATGCTGCAGTGTGACATCGGCGATTTGCAGGCGAATGCGGACATGCCTTGGCCACCAGCGATACCCACCGTCACGCAACCTTGGTTGAATGATGCGGATCTCGATGTTCAAGGCCGAGTCGACCTGGCTAGACTTATTCAAGTGGCCCCCGACATCGTGCAGATGCAAGACCAAGTGCAATTGCTGGCCGGCAATGCGACTCTCAAAGCCCAACAAAGAAAATCACCTCTCGCCCCCGGTTCGGCAGTGGCACCTCCGCCAACGAGCAACTACCAATTGCAGCTGGGTGGCCTCCAAGCGAATGTCCAAGGGACCTCGATGCGATGGGATC
>JBBRGW010000270.1:0-6183 GCA_038223525.1 Pirellulales bacterium | reverse complement strand
GGAGTTTGTTGGCAAGCGATTCTCCAAGCCAGTGAATGAGGCTAACCCGGTCAATGAATTGATTCTAGGGACACAGATTTATGGGCAAAGTTGGCTGCAAGGGCACGTGACGCCGCAATTGATCGATAACAACACCCATGCCGCATTGCGATTGAATCTAAGCGGAACTTTCTCGAGCCAAAACATCGGCTACAATCGTTCAGTCAAATTGCACACGCAAGGCAATGGAAATGTAGTGGCCAGCGAGACGATCGCTTTAACAGATATTGGCTTGGTTCCACTGAACGATACAGCGAGCGACGCAACTCTTTCCAGTCAGATCGATGACATCGAGCACCGCTTGCGTGTCGTTCGTAAAATCGCCAGCAAGCAAGCTGCAAAACAAAAGCCAGAGGCCGATTCGATCGCGGAAGGGCGTCTAGAAAATCGAATTCGCAATCAGTTTCACGACAAGCTTGCTTTGCAGTTAAGCGAGGCTAACCAAAAAATCAAAACACCGGACCTACCGGCTCTTGCAAGGCTTGGACTGGACCGTCCCAAGCGGACCACTTGGAGTTCGCCACAGTATCTTGCTCTGCTATGGAAACTGCAGGGAGGAACGCAACTCAGCGCTCCCGCTTCTTGTCCGCTTCTGGTAGAGCCAACAGGAGTAACCGTGCAATTGCACGAATCTGCGGTTAGCAATCTGATCGATCCTGTACTCGCCGGTCGGCTCATCAAGAGCGAAGAACTTGACAAGATGGCCATGCAATTGGGTGAAGCAATGGGCAAGGGAATAGCCAAGAAAAAAGACGATGAGCCTTGGTCTGTTACTATGGCTTCGTACCACCCAGTGGAAATCCAACTGGATAACTCGTTAGTGACTTTCCGGATCCGAACCAGCAAGCTTGACAAAGGGGATCAAGCTTTAAAGGATCCTGCGACGATCGAAGTTGACTACAAGATTCTGTTGATCAACGGGGCGATCCAGCTTGAACGGCAAGGAGACGTAAAGATTAATTTCGCGGGAAAGCTATCGCGTGGTGTGAACGCCGTCATTCTGCGAAGCTTTCTCAAGCGGAAATTCGAAGACGTTTTCAAACAGGAACTGCTGGACCAGCCGCTTCGAATCACCGACCGATTGCCGAGCGAACTGCAAGACTTGTGCTTGAGCTCGGTTCAAGTGGACGACGGTTGGATTCAAGCGCACGTTCGATAGGATGTTCAGGGTAGGTCACTCTTGCCGAGAGTGACTGCGAACGGATGGTGCGACCTACAGGACTCCCTTGGAGCTTGGTACGCCTGTTTGACGGAGGTCGATTTCGCAGGCGATTCTTATCGCTCTTGCCGTTCCTTTGAAAATCGCCTCAGCGATATGATGGGTGTTGCGGCCGTGATGAAGCACGATGTGCAAGTTGCACATTGCGTTCGACGAAAACGCTTGCCAAAAATCTTCGACCAACTCGCTATCAAAGTCTCCTATTTTTGGTGATGGCATCTCCGCTTGAAAGACCAGAAAGGGACGGCCGCTGAAGTCTACCGCGCTGGTCACAAGCGTTTCCTCCATCGGCAATACCATGTGACCGTAACGGCGAATACCGTGCTTAGCACCCAGACACTGGCTCATGGCCTGTCCTAAGCAAATGCCGATATCCTCAGTCGTATGGTGCGCATCGACTTTCAAGTCGCCGACGGCATGAACATCGAGATCGATCAACGCGTGCCTTGCGAGCAAAACGAGCATATGGTCGAGGAATCCGACACCGGTATGAATATTGTTTTGCCCCGTCCCATCCAGAGACAGCTTCAAATCGATCTTGGTCTCGGCGGTTTGGCGAGAGACCGTGGCTGTGCGATTGGTTGTCATTTAGCTAATTGGCTTTCTTAAACGTCCAGGTTTCGCACGTCGAGCGCATGCTTTTCGATGAACTCACGACGCGGTTCGACTTTGTCCCCCATAAGCACTCGGAACATTTCGTCTGCAGCAGCCGCGTCGGTCAATTGTACTTTGACCACGGTACGATTAGATGGGTCGAGCGTTGTCTCTCGCAGCTCTTCCGCGTTCATTTCACCCAATCCCTTAAATCGAGTTACCGAAAGGCCTCGTCGACCTGACTCTCGAATACCTGGCAGCAAACCGCGAAGATCTTCGAGTCCGATAGCCGTTTCGTCTCGATAAAGATAAAAACGTGAGTCTGTGGCCCCGGTTCGATCTTTAGGGATAAGATCCTCGATAGAGAAGCCGAAGGCAGCCAGTTCTTTGAGCCCAGAGTTGATGGTTCGGACCTCAAACAGCTCAGCGATGTGTGTTGCGGGAACGGCATCTGGCGGAGACGATTTGGCGTCTGCGGAGTTGTTCACGGGGGTATCCGCAAGCGGTGTTGCATCGACGAGGACTTTTCTCGCTGCCAAAAACTCGTCGAGTTTATCGCGAGTGACGAACCAATGGTCTTCGGTCCCCATATCCAGATGAAACACAGGCAATCGCCCCGTTTCCACTTCCATGCGTTCGGTATGCACTCTCAAGGAAATTCCGCGACGTTCCAGAGTCAGCATGGCATCTTCCATGGATGCCAATGTGATGCAAAGCTTGCGCATCTCCTGTCCTTCGATTTTTTTGCCTTCATCACCGACGAAGTAGCTGTCGTTGAGCCCTCGTTCGAGAAGTTGGAACTTCATCTCCTCTTCGGTCTGCACGTAGTACCTTTCTTTTTTGCCTCGCACGACGCGGACCAATGGTGGCTGAGCCAAGTAGACGTGACCGCCAGCAACCAATTGGTACATTTGGCGATAGAAGAAGCAGAGCAGGAGGGTACGAATGTGAGACCCGTCGATGTCCGCGTCGGTCATGATAATGATTCGATTGTAACGTCGTTTTGCAACGTCTTGATCAAGTCCGATACCGCAGCCGATCGCTTGGATCATGCTCATGACTTCTTCGTTTGCGAGCACTTTGTCTTCGCGGCTCTTGTACGCGTTGATGATCTTACCACGCAACGGAAGGATAGCTTGGGTGTCGCGGAATCGCCCCCCTTCGGCGCTACCACCTGCCGAGTCACCTTCTACTAGGTAGAGTTCGCACTCTTCCATTTTGTTGCTGATGCAATCGCGAAGTTTGCCTGGCAATCCACCTCCACCGAGCACACTCTTTCGGTTTCGCAAGATATCCTTGGCTTTTTTGGCGGCTTCGCGAGCCTCGGCCGCAAGCAAGCCTTTCTTTACCAATAGCCTCGCGTTTTTCGGGTTCTCTTCGAGGTATTTCGAAAGACCATCGCCGACAACGGAATTGACGAGCCCCTCGACTTCGCTATTTCCGAGTTTGGTTTTCGTTTGGCCTTCGAACTGAGGAGTGCCGACACGCACCGAGATCACGCAGGTGAGTCCTTCGCGGAAATCGTCGCCGGTTGGCGTAAGGTCCTTGAACAGATTTTCTTTTTTGCCGTATGCGTTGAGAGTTCGCGTCAACGCAGCGCGGAATCCGGATACGTGCGTCCCCCCCTCGATCGTATTGATATTGTTCACATACGAATGCAGGTTTTCGGTGTACTCTTCGGAATACTGAAGCGCGATCGAAAACCCCAGGTCATCTTTCTTACCCTCGATTAAAATGACGTCTTTGTGAACAACTTCGCTCGCTCGATTTAGGTATTCGACAAATTCGACAATGCCCCGTTCGTAGAGGAAATCGTCCGCTTGGCCAGTCCGTTCGTCTTTCACTTTGATCCGAACACCGCTGTTTAGAAAAGCCAGTTCTTGCAAGCGTTTGACGAGAACGTCGTACGAGTATTTTGTATTCGGAAAGATTTGGCTGTCCGGCTTGAACGTCGTCTTGGTTCCACGCTTGTTCGTGACGCCCGCTTCTCGGACTGGACCGGTCGCAACACCTCGCTCGTAAGATTGCGTCCAGACTTTTCCTTCGCGACTGACTTCGACTTCGCACCATTGCGAGAGGAAATTGACGACCGTTACCCCTACGCCGTGCAATCCGCCTGAAGTTTTGTAGGCGTTCTTCTCGAACTTGCCGCCGAATTTCAAAACGGTCATAACCCCTTCGAGAGTACTCATCTCTTTTTGCATCAACTCGGTCAATTGAGCATGCTTGTCGACCGGAATCCCTCGCCCATCGTCCTCCACAGTCACAGAACCATCCGCGTTGATGACGACCGAGACGACCTTGGCGTGTTGAGCCATAGCCTCGTCGATTGAATTGTCGACCACCTCGTAGGCCAAATGGTGCAGCCCTTTGAGGGTCGTATCACCGATGTACATACCTGGTCGCTTTCGGACGTGCTCCAAATCGCTCAGGTGCTTCAGGTCTTCGGAATTGTACTCGGTGCCATGGAGAGGTTCGCCATCGCGATCGAGTTCCTGAATCGGTTCAATGGGTGGATCGGTAGGTGCATTCATAAGTTCTGAGTTCGATAACTTCGTCCAGGGCAATAGCGGAAATCGCAAGGAATTCCGTTCGTTTTCAACCAAGCCTAAAGTGTACCATTTTTTCCTCTTTTGCGATTGGCCTAATCTTACTGAAATGCAATGAAAACAAAGGTTTTGCATGAACATTCTGGGTGATTTGGGCAAGTAGCTCAGCGAACCAAAATCGCTCTCGGAAAGCCTTGCTGATGCCGCTCCTAGCCTCGCTCTTTACGTTCTCCCGCTTGGAAGCGGAAGTTATTTAGACAAGCATCGACTGCCACGCTTATCGCTAGACGATTCTATAGCCACAAGTTAATCTCTTGAAGGAAGTCACGCAGTTGTGGCAAATCAAAACTTAGAAATGAAGACGGGTTAGCGATCTCAAGAATGACAAACAAAATAGGTATCTTTACGGGGTGTATCCCCGCGCTAATGACCCCTTGTTCTGCCAAGGGAGAGCCACTATTCGACTTGCTAGTTGCAAAAGGCAAGGAATTGGTAGATATCGGAATGAGGGCCGTTGTTTATTGCGGTTCGATGGGAGATTGGCCATTGCTAACCGACGCTCAACGTCAGGAAGGAGTTCGCCGCCTAACTTCGGCTGGAGTGCCGGTCATTGTCGGAACTGGCGCTCAGAATCCGGCTATCGCCGCCGCTCATGCGGCTCACGCCAAAAGCGTAGGAGCCGCCGGATTGATGGTTATCCCGCGAGTTCTTTCACGAGGCAGTTCCGTGTCCGCGCAACGTGCCCACTTTGCCGGGATACTCGCTGCCAGCGTCGATTTGCCCTCCGTCATTTACAACAGTCCGTATTACGGATTTGAAACCAAGGCCGATTTGTTTTTCGATCTGCACCGACAGTTCCCTCATTTGATCGGCTTCAAAGAGTTCGGAGGTGCGAAGTCACTGACGTACGCAGCCGAGCACATCACCACTGGCAACCCGAATTTAACACTGATGGTCGGCGTCGATACGCAAGTCTATCATGGGTTTATCCATTGCAATGCAGGCGGAGCCATCACCGGGGTAGGCAATGCGCTCCCTCGTGAAATTCTTCGCTTTGTTCAACTATGCGAACGAGCAGCTAAGGGTGATGCCAAGGCGAGAGTCTTAGCCGCTGAGCTGAATGAATCGCTCACGGTTCTATCGACCTTTGACGAAGGCCCTGATTTAGTTCTTTACTACAAGTATCTCATGGTTCTCGAAGGGAACCCAGAATACGAACATCAAATCAACTCGACGGACCGGTTGTCGGATAGCCAACGCGAATTCCTTCGATCCCAATGGCAATTGTTCCGCAACTGGTGGTCGAATTGGAACGGGAAGGCAGATTGAAGCCCGAACTGCAACATCACAATCTCAATTCGACAGAAAGCCTCCATACTTTTTTGCCGATGGGTCTACAGGATTTGGGTGCGTGCAATTACCTGCGTCTCGGAGAGACGCAGCTACGTAGGTCTGCCTCTCCGAGGCGAACATGTGCGATTTGCCTTAGCGACACGGTTTCAGACGCTTCACAGCGCGGCCTTACTTAACCAGCAGCTTTGCCAGCGAAGCGGCGAGCGATTGGAGGGCTGCGTCGTTGGGCAACGTCAATCGCAATTGGATTCGACCCTGATCATCCCGTTCTACACATTGAGAAAGTCCGCTAGAGATTTGAGCAACGGTTTCACTCGGAGGTGGTGTTCCATTATCCAGCAGTTGCGAGACAAGCTGAATTGCCGCGCCTAACAACTCGCCACTTGCGGACGCCACTCGGTCTCGACGCTACAACAATTGATCGGTTTC
>JBBRGW010000269.1:0-6184 GCA_038223525.1 Pirellulales bacterium | reverse complement strand
GCGTCCGCTACGGGGGGTTCAGAATTTATCGCCTGCTTTCAATCGTCGATTCTCGTCGCGTGCGTTCAAGTTTAATAGAATTACCCCTCCGTCACCGACAACGCGCGATTCATCCTGAGTCACAAACAAGCCGGTTGATTCGTCGATTCCAATTCCAACGCGATTGGGAAAGGCTTCGACGGCTTTCTTTAGGCGTCCATGACGGTTGCGCTGGGAGAAGTGCTGATCGATGATGGTGTTGGGTAGGAATTGCAAACCGCTGGCAAATTGAGGCTCTGTGACTCCTCCCGAAATCATCGTGCTTGACGCGATCGCCGCTCCCGCACTAGTGCCCCCGATAATTCCACCTCTCGCTAAAATCGCATGAAGCTCTTTCTCGATCGGCGTTCCCACGTAGCGGTCTGACAAACGTTGCTGTTCGCCACCGCTGATCCAAACCGCTGTCGCCTTGCGCAGGGTTTCAACCAGCAAAGGGTCATTCACCTCATCTCGCGAGGAAACGTGGACTACCTCTACTTTTTTCCAGACGAAGCCAGACCAGTAGTCAACCCAAATCGAGTAGTCGCCTGCATCCGAACGGGGTGATGCTGTCGGGATCAAAACCAATGTCCCTTCCTCCCCCTTACCCAATCGGTGAAACTCCTCTCGAATCGAGAGAGGTATCTGACCACCACCGCACAAAAGGAGCGTGCCCGGACTTCGCTCCAATCGCTTCCAATTCGCAGCCGGCACTTTGGCGACCAATGGACTGGCGGGTTCTTGCGAGATTACCGCTTCTTGTATGCCCAGCCCTAGAAACATCAATGAGCAAGTGCGAAATAACGGAGTTCGAACCATGGGCGGGATCCGTGCAAAAACGGTGGGGGTGGGAAGAACAGTATTGGGCTCGGCGGTTACGCAGTATAATGCGAACAAAAATAAAAAGCATTTCTCGGAAAAAAACGATCTCCTTGGTGAAAACATGACGCATTCCAAACACCGAAGAATCCATCGGCGAGAATTCACCGCTAGTACTTTGCAAGGTGCTGCGGCTCTGGCTATCGGTGCGAGCGCGCCCGGGGGATGGATCAAGTCGTTAGCCGCGTCGCTGTCGGATCAATCACCCTATCAGGAAAAGGTGTTGGTAGTGATTCAGCTTACGGGTGGCAACGACGGTTTGAATACCGTGATTCCATATGCTAACGACCATTACTACAAAGCCAGACCCAAGCTCGCTATTCCGAAAAACGACGTTCTGAAATTGGATTCCGAGTTAGGTCTTCATCCTTCGTTGAGAGGGCTCGCTAAGCTCATAGAAGAGCGAAAATTCACTGTGTTGCAGGGAGTCGGTTATCCCAACCCCAATCGTTCGCATTTCGAGTCCATGGACATATGGCATTCGTGCCATCGCAAAGAATCGCGGACTTCCGACGGGTGGCTGGGAAAGTACTTCGCTCAATACAACCGGTTGCCCGAAGAGTCGGATTCCTGCGGGTTGCACTTAGGAAGTGAACAGCTGCCGATGGCCTTGGTCGCGCGCGGTGTTCAAACCCCATCGCTTGCTTCGGTCGAGCAATTGCGTTGGAAGGGAAGATCGACCGAAGACAACCAAGCCGTTCCACTGCAACCGATGCAGTCACAACCTATGTCGTCGCAAGCGGGCCAAACGAAATTAGTCCCGACGAATCCCGAGAGCAACTTGCTCGATTTTGTTTCTGCGAGTACCTCGACTGCGCTTCAGGCTAGCAAACGCTTGGAAAAAGCGCTCGCATCGCCGGATAGTTCAGGGGACTTTCCAAGTTCCCCACTCGCCGAAAAGCTCAAGGTGATCTCGCGCTTGTTGTTGGCGGGTTTAACGACCAAAGTCTACTACGTCACCTTGGATGGATTTGACACGCACGCCAATCAACTGACCTCGCACGCCGGCCTGATGCGGCAGTGGTCCGAGGCGCTGTCTGCATTTCACAATCGGTTAGATCGCGCGGGACTTGGTCAAAAAGTGTTGGTATTTACGTTCAGTGAATTTGGGCGACGTGTATCGGAAAACGCAAGTCAGGGAACGGACCACGGGGCCGCTGCGCCAGTCTTCCTGTCCGGGCCAAGCCTGAAACAAACGATTCTCGGTAGCCAACCAAGCCTTACCGCACTAGACGACGGTGACTTGAAGTTTCAGATTGATTTCCGAAGCGTCTATGCAACGCTCATCGAAAACTGGTTGGGCGCTCCGAGTAAAAATATTCTCGGTGATGAGTACGCAATGTTGAACGAAATAGGACTACAATCGTAAGTGACGAGATGACCCCAACCATTCGGAGGCTATCTCGCTTTGTGTTGCCAAACAACATAAAAATCCAGCAGGACAGGGGTACGGTATCTACGAATCCGTTTCTACGAAACCTGCCCACTTGACGGCTTGTCTTTCCAATCCATTTCGCCAATCGAGGGTTTTATCAGGATGTTTTTTGAAAATCAAAAGAGATTGAAATTCATTGCCCTTAGTCTTGGACTGCTATCCTTTGGTTGCGGTCGTCCGACCGAAACCGAAACTGCTCAGCGCCCAACCCGCCCGACTCTGCCGGCCCCAAAAGAACAGCTAGATCCAAGTTTTTATACGGTCGCGCACTATGGCGATGAGAGGGACGTCGAAGCAGATCTGAAAATGTCCTTGGCTAGAGCTTCAACCGAGAAAAAGCGAGTGTTGTTGCAAGTGGGGGGCGAATGGTGCGGTTGGTGCAAACGATTGACAAGCTTCATTGAGAAGAATGAGACAGTGCGTGCGTCGGTTGAAAGGAACTACTTGCTAATGAAAGTTACGTTCACACCGAAACAGCCGAACGAAGCATTTCTTTCAAAGTACCCGACGATCAAAGGATATCCGCACTTGTTCGTGTTAGACACAGAAGGCAATCTCTTGCATTCTCAGGATACAGGTGTGCTTGAAGACGGCAAAGATGGCTATGTAGAAGATAAAGTGGTCGCGTTCTTGGAAGAATGGAAGAGCAAGGATTAGTACTCGGGGCCAGCCAGTGCTGGGGCCAGCCAGCACCGTGGCCAGCCAGCACCGTGGCCAACCCGTGCTCGGGGCCAGCCAATTGCGTAAGCGTCTAGCTTGACACAGCCGACAAAAGTCAAAGTAGGTTGGGACCGTTGTCCCGACCAAGAGAAAATTCGTTGCAAATTCCAATAAGATCGGTACAGATGGTCCCAAGCTACGGACAGGTCCCAAGCTACGGACAGAAAGTGACTTTTGTCGGCTGTGTCTAGCTTGCGTTAGATCACGAATGGCAAGCAAGTAGCTTACCCAACGAACCGGTTGTGAAATCAAGGCGGAGAGCACCGGTCGTGAAATCACGGCGGTGAGCGCTGTGCCCAACGGGTTAAAAAAAGATCCAGCAGGTTAGTGCTGGATCTTTATGCTTTGAGTCGAATGAACGAGTAACGCGTTACACGCGATTGATCTCGTAACCTTTGCGTTGCTCGCGGGCAAAGAACTTAGCCGCTTCTTCATCGCCGACAATCTTCTCAGCCTTGGGATCCCATTTGATCACACGGTTGAGTCGTGCAGCAATTGCGGACAGATGACACGTGCTCATCGCTTGCACGTGAGTAAACACGTCGCTCATCGGTAATCCGCCTTCGCGAATGCAACGGAAGAAGTTGCTCTTGTGACCTTCGTGCGGCTTGCCCTTGTAAAGTTTCTTGATGTCGTCGTCAGTGAATGCGTCCTTGTCCCAGTTTTCTTCTATTGGCTTGCCGGAGATTTTGCCGCGGCTAACGAAGATGCGTCCTTTCTCTCCTTCGAAGAGGATACCGTTCCCGACTGATCGAGGAGTATCCGCATCGGCTTCTTTGTTGCCACCGCTGGTGACATTGAGAGTCACACCACTCGCGTACTTGCATTTGACGACATAATCATTCGCCGTGTTGTAGCGTACATCGCTCGTTGCGTAACCATGTGAGTATTCAACTGGATGCTTGGCATCGGTACCATCGATCTCGATTGGACCATTACCTTCCTTGTCTTCGTTGAGTGCCCAAGTCGCGATATCGATATGGTGAGCGCCCCAATCGGTAAACTTGCCACCGCTATACTCGTACCACCATCGGAATTGATAGTGAGCTCGTTCCTTGATGTACTCGACCTTGGGTGCTTGCCCGAGCCACATTTCCCAGTTGAGCGTTTCCGGTGGAGTTGTCTTCTTGAAATCTTCTTTCGCTACGTCGCCACCGCCGATGCTACAAGTCACCGTGTGGATCTTGCCAAGCAAGCCTTTCTGTACCATGTTCACAGCGCGAAGGAATAGGTTCTTGGCGTCTCGTTGTTGAGTCCCTACGGTGAAGATTTGGTTCGGATACTTCTTGCAGGCATTTCGAATCAGTTGGTTTTCTTCGAGCGTCAGCGTCAGCGGTTTTTGGCAAAAAACGTGTTTGCCAGCTTGCAACGCTTCGACAGCGATTTTAACGTGCCAGTGGTCGGTGGTCACGATGCTTACAACATCGATATCCTTGCGATCGAGAACCTTGCGATAGTCTTCGTAAGCGTCAGCGGTCCCTTTACCGATCTTAGGATCGTTTTTGGCCTTTTCCAGGTGAAGCTTTTCGACATCGCAAACAGCCAGGATATCGCCAAAGTTGCTATGGCCGGCGGCATCGCCGCTGCCCATACTGCCAACGCCAATACAACCAATACGTGGTCGATCATTTTTGGATTGGTTGGCGAAAGCCTTCTCAGTCCAATTGAAGTAGGGGATAGAAGCCCCGACAGCAGACGCGGCAGCGGTAGTCTTCAGGAAGTTACGACGCGATCGATTTGACTTAATCATAGATCTCGGTCCAGGGAGGAAATGTGCTTTCGGAAAATGGGCAGACCGGTGAATATAGCTCGTTACGAGCTATATTTCCAGCTTTGGAAAGTTTTTCCAGGCAGCTTTGAGATTAGAGCCGATGCTAGATAGCAGCATCGGCCTCGACTGGTTCAAGAAATCTTTTGGGTCAATTGCTCAAGGCGGACACGCATGCTTTCGCGCATAAAAGCATCCAGGGGGGTTAAGTTTTCGTCTTGAGACTTCATATTCGACTTGCCAATTACCAAACGTGCCGAAACCGCTAACGAATCTCCTTTCATTCCGAATGCTTTCAGCGAAACGGTTCCGGATTCTACTTTGAGGATCTCGGCGGAAATTTGCAACGTTTGATTGGGCTCCATGAAGTCTGCAAATTTGACGTTCCTTGCTTCCTTCAACACCAACAAAGAGTTCTCAAACTGTTCTGTCGCTCGAACTAACCAGCAAGATGCCTGGAAAAGCGCTTCAAGCATCAAAACGCCGGGCATTACAGGGAACAAAGGGAAGTGGTCTCGCAAATAGTCTTCATCGGCTCGCATATGCCGCACTGCGACAATTCGCTCGCCAGGAATCAACTCCGTAATCTTGTCCAACTGCCTGAATCGCATCGGCTAAAAACCTTCGTCGCTCTCGGGGGTCATTTGTCACGCTGCCATGGGCAGTGTAAAGCAGCAGATTGGATTCGAAAAGACACTCTCAGGGAATCGACGGCTCAAATTCCCTCGGCGACATCCATTACCATGATTTTCCCATCGCCCATACGCCCACTTCGAGCAGTGTCGATGATGGTCTTGAGCACTTCTTCGACCCTTAAGTCCGCTACGTAGAGAGTGATCTCAACCTTTGGCAAAAACGCAAGAGAGTACTCCGTGGCCAAGTACTGATCGAGGTAACTTTTCTGACGGCCGAAGCCCTTTACTTCTGTTACCTGCAAAGCCTCAAGTGGAGCGAGTCTGAGGTTTTCCAAGAGCCGCTCGGCGAGATAAGGCCTTACGATGGCGATGACTTGTTTCATTTCGTACTTTGCTGCGGTTCAAGCTCGAGCTTCAAATCCGGGTCGAAGGGCTTTTCATTCTTATACAACTCGAGCAGTTTTTCAGCCAACGGTTTTTGAGTGGGCGAAGCCCGTTCTACAATTTTCTCTTGAAGTCCGATCGCGATCGCGAATTGCTTGGCCGAAGCATGGGAAGCAGCCAACGCGGCCATATCGCTCAAGTCGTTGTACTCGTTGAGCTCGCAGGCCTTGGTGGCCGCTGCAATTGCGGCGTTAGGGTCGCGAAGCGATTCGTCCTTACAAACGGCAAGCAGCCAGCCGAGGTTCTGATGAGCCAGAGCATACTCTGGGGTCAGTTCAATCGCTT
>JBBRGW010000268.1:0-6185 GCA_038223525.1 Pirellulales bacterium | reverse complement strand
ACTAACAGAACACAATCTCGTTCGTTACTTGAATACGCCATGGAGCGCACCAGCCGTTGCGTAGAAAGAAAAAGTAGCGACGAAAGGATTTGATGTTTGGGCACTTCCATTGCGATCAGCCGTGCCACAGCATCTCCGACGCTACGCGCGTGCATCGTGGAAACAACGAGTTGTCCCGTTGCGGCCGCTTGAAAGACAACCTGTGCTGTTTCGGAATCGCGAATTTCACCGATGAGCATCACCTCAGGATCTTGTCGAAGTATCGCCTTGAGGCCAGCAGCCCAATCGTATCCGACATTCGGTTGGATTTGCGATTGCGAGATCCCATCGATCACTTGCTCGATCGGGTCTTCCAGCGAAACGAGGCACCGGCGAAGGTCCGCATCCGCTTGAGAAAGTCTCTGCAAACCAGCGTAGGCCGTCGTCGTCTTTCCCGAACCCGCAGGGCCGCAAATAAGCACTACACCTGATGATGCATCGAGCGACTCCTCAAGTCGACTCAATACCTCTGC
Organism: Pirellulales bacterium; assembly: GCA_038223525.1. Classification (GTDB taxonomy): domain Bacteria; phylum Planctomycetota; class Planctomycetia; order Pirellulales; family Pirellulaceae; genus JBKCUI01. The sequence goes on along the minus strand of JBBRGW010000268.1, from coordinate 5,673 downwards.
GGGTAAACCGAGATCTTCGAGTTGCCAATGCTGCGATTGAGATATCGAGAACCGAATGACGAGCCGTTCTCCGTGGAGTGTTGGCAGCGTACCCACACGAGCGTCGGCGCCTGATGCCAGTCCGATACGTCCTTCCTGTGGAATATCGGTACGATAGGTTAGCAAACCGGCCAACGACTTGATCCTTGCGATCACTTGTGAGTTTTGACCGTAAGGGATGTTTGCAATAGGCGTCAACGCCCCCTTTGCTCGCATGCGCACGATTAGCCCGTTGGCGAGCGAGTCCAAGTGCAAGTCGCTTGCCCCATTTTCAGTGGCTACTTTTAAAAGTCGGTCGAAGATCTTAGCGGCATAGTCGTCCGATCTGGGATTCAGATCCTGGAGCCAATTCGGCGTGAGTGGGTTCATCAAACGAGTAAGAATAGCAATTGGCATTCGCCTGCGTGGATTCGGAGTGTGGATGCAGTGGACGCCAGTATAACCGTAGGTCGCACCTGCCGGGTGCGACTCCGATCTGATCCTCGCGAGCAATCGCAAGCGAAAAACCCCTCAAAATCCGATGAGGCTGGTCCAGGAATCGCATTGGATCTTGCCATTTTGTTGGTTTTTTTACTTCGACAATTAAACTTGTGGAAGTGTCCAACTGCGCTCGAGTCCGATAATCCGTACCTCCATTCCGCTTTTTGCATATGCCCTCTCGTCGTCATCTTCATTTCGAATCAATGGAAACGCGGCAGTTGATGGCGGTGGATTTTACCCCTGTGGTCGATCAAGCTGTTTTAGTCGGATCGCCCATGCACGTCCCTATCGACGTCATGACGGATGCAAGCGGGCCGGTCGAGGTCACTGTCGTTAGCAGCGATCCGTCGGTGATTCAGGCGGAACTAATCGCAAATCCAAAATCCCTGCGGCTCAATGTAGAAAACTTTGGAAGCATGGTCTTCCGCCTCTTCGCGGACGAGGCTCCCCGACCGGTTGGACGCATCGAAGAATTGGTTCGAAGCGGGTTCTACAATCGGACATTGAATCAGCAGATCATCTTTCATCGAGTTATCGATCGCTTTGTCATCCAAGCTGGAGACCCCACGGGGACCGGAACTGGCGGTTCTTCACTCGGTAATTTCGATGACCAGTTTGATCTGGATCTACAGCACAACCGGTCCGGCGTACTGTCTTACGCTAAGTCACAAGATGATACCAACGATTCGCAGTTCTTTATCACGGACGTTCCGGTGCGTCACTTGGATTACAACCATTCGATCTTTGGTCAATTGATCGAGGGAGATGCGGTGCGCCAAGCCATTTCGCGGGCACCGGTGAACATGGCCAATCGCCCCATCACGGATATCGTTATCGGCGAAGCAACTATCTTTGACGATCGACAAAATGGACTGATTCGATTGGTTGCCAGGCAGAATAGTGGACCGGTAACCATCTCCGTAACCGTGCGCAATGCATTGGGTGAATCGATGACTCGAACGTTCCTTGCAAATGCCGCACCCGACCCATTCAATAGCGGGCCATTTCTTAATGACTTGATCGTCCCAGCGATTGCGCCTGGAACAACGATCCAGTATCAACTGACATCACAGGACGTCGAAGGGGACCCTGTCCGATACGATTCCTTGCCAGTGGGAACGTTGACCTTTCAGCATACGCTCGATAGCATTACCGGTTTGGTAACGATTACTGCCCCTGCAGTAAACTCCGGCACGTTAGAGTTGCTTGTTGGAGTACGACCGCTTACCTCGTCCAGTACAAGCGACGTGTTTGATGTCCAGTTACTGAAATTCGCAATCCATATCCCGCCGAATGCCACCGACGACTTAGCAACAACGACGTTCGAACGTCCGGTCATAGTGGATGTCCTGTCCAACGATTCTAGTGTCGATGGGAGGATAGTCCCCGGTTCCGTTCAAATTGTCTCACAGCCGAGCATTGGGTCGGTGAGGGTCTTGAGCGACGGGCGAATCGAGTACACGCATGCTCTAACTGCACCGCAATCAATCACTTTCCAATATCGCGTTGCAAGCCAATTCGGACTCACAAGCGCATCGGCTACGGTAACTATTCAAATCCGCTCCATCCATCAGAACCCAGTACTGCCACAAGACACGAACAACAATCAGCAACTAGATCCGCTGGATGTGTTAGAGATGATCAACAGCATCAACCAATTCGGGACACGCAGGCTGCCACTGGATCGATTGCTCAATGATCCTTATCTTGATCCCGACGGGGACGGTTCGCTAAGTCCACTAGACGTGTTAGAGGTAATCAACGCAATCAATAGCAGATCATCTGGTGGTGGCGGTGGAGAGGGCGAAGGCGAAAGTAATTCGCGAGAAGTTGGAACGAATCAGTTTGATGCTTCTCTTAACGCTGATTTAGTTTGGAGTCATTACGGCGAGGAAGTCGGTTATCTCGGTCGCCGTTCACTCCCAAGTCGCACCCGGCAGGTGCGACCTACGGTAGGTCACTCTTGCCGAGAGTGACCTTTGCACTACAGGGGCTTCAGGAAGAAATATCCACTATTTGCTAATTAGATTTGGGTTGTAAACAACAGGTTGATTCGGAGTAAGTCGATAGTAGCCGCCAAATGGGGTTCGATGAATCCGTTCTTTGGTCAGCCCTTGATGGTACAAATCCACTAAGTTCAAGTCAGGGAGGGTGCCAACTTTTTCTTTATAGGCCCAGACTTTTTCGTTCAGGTTGGCGATATTCGTTTCATCTGCTCGATTCTGGTAAGTGCAATAGGCACCGTATCCAATCAAAAAATCCAATGCGATAGCGGCACCAATGCATACAATGCGAATTCTGCCCACCAATACTGGTTTAAAAGCCAACAGTAGCCTATCAAAAGTTAGCGATACGAACGACATGACGAGCCCGGAAACTTACATACAGCCTTAGAAATGCGACTTAAGGTGTTCGGCAGGAATTAAGTTACCAGTTGTAGTTTGGGACCATTGTCCCGAACGAGTCAACGGACGGGACATTGGTCCCATCCTACGGCACTTTTCATTCAGCCATTCGCCTAACGTCAGCCTAGTTTTTGAATCGCCCCTTGGATGCCGGTTTAGGTACGTATGCACACCAAAGCGGAAAGGTTGCAATCGGCTATTCTGTGTTTAACGATTCTTCAAGCGCTTTTGGATTTCAACCCAACGTTTTGACAGTTCGAGTTCGAAGCCACGGTCGGTCGGATGGTAGTACTGGCGATCCACTCCGAGGTAATCTTGCGCAGCGACACCGTCTGGCGAGTTGTGCGAGTATTCATAACCTTCCCCATGCCCAAATTGCTTCGAGCCAGCATAATGTCCATCTCGAAGATGCCTTGGTACCGGAATAACCGTCCCTTCCCGAACGTCATGTTGGGCGGCCCCGATTGCGGTAGTCGCCGAATTGCTCTTCGGCGCAAGCGCTAAATAGATGACGACTTGTGATAGTGTCAGTTGGCATTCAGGAAGCCCTACGAACTCGCACGCTTGCATACCAGCAACGGCCAACGGCAATGCGTGTGGATCCGCGTTTCCAATATCTTCGCTGGCCAAGATGACCAGTCGTCGACAAAGGAAACGAATTTCTTCGCCACTCTCGATCGAACGCGATAACCAGTAGAGAGCCGCATCCACATCCGATCCACGAATGCTTTTGATCAACGCGCTAGCCATATCGTAGTGCTGCTCGCCAGTCGGATCGAACTGAAGCACTTTTTTCTGCATGCTCTCCCGAACGAGCGCCACATCCAGAATAACTGGCGAGCTACTTGATGACAAAACAGCCAATTCCAAAGCACCGAGAGCACGTCTCGCATCCCCCTCGGCCATTGTCGCGCAAGCGAGAAGTGCATCTGGATCCACTTGGATTTTATACATACCCAGCCCTCGCATACGATCGATGATGGCTCTCTCCAAGAGCACCACTATCTCAGCCTCCGTCAGTGGCTTCAGCTCGAACAACTGGGAACGACTCAGCAACGCTCCATTGACGGAAAAGAATGGATTGCTGGTCGTCGCCCCGACGAGCGCGATGATCCCTTCCTCTACATCGGGCAACAAAGCATCTTGCTGCGAGCGATTGAAGCGATGAATCTCGTCTACAAATAAAATTGGTCTGGAGCCGCCGGTTAAAACCTCGTCCCTGGCCCATTGAAGCGATTCTCGGAGTTCTTTGATGCCGCTTGTAACGGCATTGATTTGACGGAATTGCCCTCCGGTTTCAATCGCCAGCAAATGCGCTAACGTGGTCTTTCCTGTACCGGGCGGCCCGTAAAAGATGACCGACTGCAACCGCTTGGCTTGTATTAGGCGATGGAGCAGTTTTCCAGGAGCCAGAAAATGCGACTGGCCAACAAATTCTGAAAGCTTCTTGGGACGCAATCGGGCGGCCAACGGCAGGGACTTCTCGCGGTTCGCGTTTTCGGCGTGTGCAAACAAATCCATTAAAATTTCCTAATGCAAATCATCGCAAAACGACAGCAGCGGCCAGAAACAATGCAGGGCGAATTCGGTAGTTTGGACCAATTTCTGACCCCACGTTCAGTCGAAATCATAGCCTATCTAGCTCTGTCAACGGGTTGCCATCCAGTTAAAATAAAAGGAGTTTCAAACCCGTACGTAGGTCAGCCAAAATCCTTTCTGGAGAAATACCATGAAGTCTTTATGTTGCAGCCAAGCGTTGTCCTTGCTGTTCGCCATCTTATTATTTACACATCCCTCGAACTGGACCTTCGGCCAAACCGAATCGGCCACTTCCGAAGGCTCGGCGCCCAAGAGCACCGAAGCAACTAAACTCGAAACCGCGACATTCGGCGGAGGCTGTTTTTGGTGCGTGGAAGCGGTCTACCAAAGGGTCGATGGTGTCAAGCAAGTGGTCTCGGGTTACACCGGCGGCCATGTTCGCAATCCATCTTACAAGGCTGTCTGCACAGGGCTTACCGGCCATGCAGAAGTCTGCCAAATCAAATTTGATCCTGCGGTCGTCTCCTACGAAGAACTGCTGATCATCTTTTTCAAAACGCACGATCCGACCTCCTTGAATAAACAAGGTCCAGATCAGGGCACCCAATATCGGTCGGTTGTCTACTACGATGACGAAGAACAACGATTGGCCACCGAGAAGATCAAAGCGAAGCTACTTGAGGAAAAAGTCTATCGAAAAATCGTCACCGAGATTAGCCCGCTAGCCGACTTCTACCCTGCAGAAGCCTATCACCAAAACTATTTCGCTTCCAACCCCGGTGATCGCTATTGCATGAACGTGATCAATGATAAAGTTGCGAAGTTCGAAAAACTATTTAAGGAGAACAGCAAACTTCAGAGAGAACGAGAAGCAAAAAAGAAATCAAAAAAGTAGTCTGTCGCCGAACACTGTCGCCAGACGCAATTGCCGCCTTTCGCTCCGCGAAAGTACGAATACGCAACGCAACTTTCGCGGAGCGAAAGGCGACAAAATACCATTTGCGCCATTCCAATTCAGACACCACTCAAGAGTCAATAGCGATGCAAGGCCGATTCGAACGAGACAATCTCATGAGAACGCTGATTGGTGCCTGGTTTCTATTGATCTCGCTATCATTGTCCACCGTCGCGGAAGAACACATATGCCACTGGGCGGATAGCCCGATTGTTATCGATGGCCTCGCGGACGAAACCGCTTGGTCCAACGCGA
>JBBRGW010000267.1:0-6209 GCA_038223525.1 Pirellulales bacterium | reverse complement strand
GGAAAGACTGGACTGGGGCCGAAGTTGCTGGCGAACTCATACAAAAATTTCTTGATCGATCGGCGAGTAAATGCGGGGTTGTCTAGGGTGATGCGACAGGTAACTGTGGACCCTCCCTAATTAGACTGTAGAAGATAGCCCAGTTTTAACCTGGAACCAAGGGCTATCCTCCGAGCTTTTGGTATTGAAAAAGCTCGCGGATTCAGTTGTACGACGCTCCACGTCGTAATTCCCATAACCTAGTTGTACGACGCTCCTAGCTTGTGATTTTAACATCGTCGCCTTTCGCTCCGCGAAAGTGCGCCTCGCTCACGCTTCTTTTGCGGAGCAGAAGGCGACAATGTTTCGATCCTCGCGAATAAAATCACAACCTATCCGCCTCGTGATTCCTACAGCGCGCAGCGTCGTACAACAAAATTGCCAACCCCTACAATCGTCCTAATGTGCAGAATCCGCAAATCATGTCAAAATTTCCGCTTTCGTTGACAGGCTAGAATTGCCGGAACTATACTCATTTGCTGGTGGAATGCAGCTTCCTTTCCATCCAAGTTCACTCTGTTAGCTACCCAGTCGCTTCACTACCAGCGGATGCCAAATGACACTCCTCGGCAAGATCTTCACCCTAGTGGTCCTTCTCCTGAGCTTATCTTTCTTCATTATTTCGTTGATTGCGAACTCGTCGCACATCGATCACAAAAAGAAAGTGACCGCTTATACAGCCCAGGTAAAAGTACTGGAAACCACAGTCGACCAACTCAAGAAGAGCATTGATTTGCTGAAAACGTCCAGCGCCCAAGAACAATTGGCCCGAAAAACAGCCTTGGCCGAACTCCAAACCCAACTCACCACCGCTCGCGAACAACTTGCACAAGCGAACACCGACCTCACCGGAAAAGCCGCCACACTGACACTTCAGACGCAAAAACTGTCCGAAACCATCGACCGGGTCGCAAGTCTCACAAAACAAAACGATACGCTAAAGATCGAGATCGACAAAATCATCACAGATCGAAACGAACAACGCAAACGGGTCGTTAGTCTTCAAGACAATTTGAACGGTTTGAAGAGTGTGGAAAAGGATCTGATCGATTCAAAGAACCAATTACTCTCCGAGTCCACCTTGTTCCAGGCCAGAGCAGAAGCCGCTGAATCCGCCCTGAATAAAGCTGGTATCAGAGTGTTCGAAGACGTACCGCCCGCAGATCTTAAGGGTGTCGTTCTCGCAATCGATGGGAACCAGCAAGTGGTTATTTCCCTCGGTCGGGATGACGGCCTCCGAGTTGGTCATAAGCTCGAGGTTTACCGCTCCGGACAATACCTTGGGCAAATAGAAATAAAGACCATCAAAGACGATCAGGCAATTGGAAAGATCCTCATCCGAAAAGGATTCATCCAAAAAGATGACAAGGTTGCAGCCAGGATCAACTAACGTCCAAACTTTGTCCCTCGTATAGAATCTTCATCTAGCCCCAAGTATCGATTGAATTAGCATGGCAGCCGCGAAGCACCCGATTTCTATTTACACGATGATGATGATCCTCTCGGCCATCTTCATGTTTCTTGCCTGTGTTTTCATGGGCATCGAATGGTCCCGCTACGGCGGGTAATGGGCTTCGCCTTTCGCTCTGCGAAAGCACCCTTCGTTAACGCTACTTTTGCGTAGCAAAAGGCGACAATGTACATGTAACTACAAGTGCATTCCGACAAAGCCGCCTTTGTCCTCGACTGCTTTTTCCATTTGTTGCAGTCGCTTTTTGGTTTGCTCCGGGTCGCCGACTCCGATGTAGCGATTGAACTCGACAATTACCGCTTGGCTAACGGACTCCTGAAACCATTTGACCACATGCTGCTCTAGCCACGAGCAAGTCTCCTTGTCGAGCGTCACATTCAACGCAGCGTGCCTCGTCCGCATGTCGGAATCGTCGGTAAACACGACACCTTCAAAACGAAACGCGATCATGCCGTTCAGCGGATCGTTGGTGACAAAGAAACGACAGTGCGCATTATGCAGAAAATAGGAATTGTGAGTTCCATGTTCTGCAATCGCTTGCTTGATCCGCGAATACTTGCCCACGAGTCCCGGTGAAGCGTCAAGTGGCGGGTCCAGCCTCGCCATGCTTCGCAATGGAATGCAGTCGAAAGCAATATCTACAGGCCGCGAATTGGTTTCGTTCGAGGTATTGGGGGCGGATTGCGCAGATTGCATGGTTTTGCTCACGGATGAAAATCAACTAGCTATGGAATGCGGCGTTCAAAAGTTCGCGCTCTTCCAATTGGTGAGCACGCAGGGAACCGGTTGATGGGCTCGCCGATTCGACTCGCGAGATCCGCTCAAGCTTATGCCTTGCGGCGATTTCATCGCCCCATCGCATCTTGACGTGTGTCCAGGCACCCATGTTCGTCGGTTCGTCTTGGTACCAAAAGACAGGTGTTCCTTCCGGATAGACACTTAACGCCTCGACGACTTTGGAAGCTTCCAACGGATAGAACTGTTCGATGCGGATCAGGGCAACGTCGTTGCGATTGAGCTTGGTTCTTTCCGCGAGCAAGTCATAGTAGGCTTTCCCGGTGCTCATGATGATGCGTGAAGTAGGCGATCCAGCAGGTCGGTTGTCGGCAATGATCTTTTGGAAATGACCCTTTTCGATATCGTCGAGCGTGGAGACACATGCTTTGTTTCTGAGCAAACTCTTGGGGGTCAAAACGATAAGCGGCTTGCTCCATTTCGATTTGGCCTGACGGCGGAGCAAGTGGAAATATTGTGCTGGGGTCGATGGCTGAGTCACTTGCACATTATGTTCAGCGGTTAGGAGCAAGAATCTTTCGAGACGTGCGCTGCAGTGTTCGGGCCCTTGGCCTTCGAAACCGTGCGGCAGCAACATTACCAAACGGCTCAAGCGTCTCCATTTGTCTTCAGCACTGGTTATGAATTGGTCGACAACGCATTGCGCGACGTTCCAGAAGTCACCGAATTGCGCTTCCCATGCGATCAGTCCTTCGGGGCAATCTAGGCTATACCCATATTCAAAACCAAGCACAGCCGCTTCGGAAAGCGGACTATTGATTATCTCGATTCTCTCTTGATTAGGGGCGAGATGGCCTAACGGCATGTATTTGCGATTGTCTTCGACGTCGTGCACCACCGCATGGCGCTGCGAGAATGTCCCTCGCTCACAGTCTTGACCAGACAATCGAACCGGCTGTCCTTCAGTAAGCAACGAAGCAAAAGCCAACGACTCGGCGGTGGCCCAATCCAATGGCAAGTTCCCATTGCCCATCTCTCGTCTATCATCGAATTGCCGGACGAGTTTTTTGTGAAGGTTGAATCCTTGAGGGACCGCGCACGCGGCTTTGATGAGATCTCCAGCGATCTGTCTTGGGATCGCGGTCGTCAATTGTTGTTCGACGGGTTCTGCACCCCCAAAATAGCCAGCCCAATATCCGGTTAAACTTTGAAGGTCATGAACAAAAGGCTCGGTCTTTGCCAATTCGAACTCTCGCGAAAGACGGTTGTGGCGAACTTCAGCGATCGCGTCCGCTTCCAAGCGAGTCAACTCATTCATTTCGAGCAGATGCTCGAGATAGCTTTCTCGAACGTTTTTGCGTTTGTCGATGGCTGCGTACATCAATGGTTGGGTAAAACGAGGTTCGTCCCCTTCGTTGTGCCCAAGCCTTCGATACGCATACATGTCGATAACGACGTCCTTTTCAAATTCCTTGCGGAAGTCCATGGCCAAGTTCACGACTTGGGCGACCGCTTCAGGATCTTCTCCGTTAACGTGAAATATTGGGATCTGCAGCATTTTGGCGATGTCTGTCGCGTAGGTGCAACTGCGTGCCTCGTCTGGCTCGGTGGTAAAGCCAATTTGATTGTTTAGAACGATATGGAGTGTACCACCCGTTCGATATCCGGGGAGTTCACTCAAGTTCAACGTCTCTTGAACGACCCCTTCGCCGATAAAAGCCGCATCGCCGTGGATGAGGATCGTCATGCTGTCGGTACGATGCGTATCCCCATCCCGGTCCTGCTTGGCACGGCAACGACCTAAGGCTACTGGGTTGACAAACTCAAGGTGGCTCGGATTGAAGCAAAGTGAGATGTGTACTTTTTGGCCGGTGCTGGTTGTCCAATCACTGCTGTAGCCCATGTGGTATTTGACGTCTCCGCCACCCCGAAACAGTTCAGGCTTGGGATCATCAAACGACCAGAAAATGCTCTGGGCACGTTTGCCCATGATGTTGGCAAGCACGTTCAATCGTCCGCGGTGAGCCATTGCCAATAGGACGCCGTGCACTCCATGTTGTCCCGCCTTTTCTAACGCTCGGTCGAGCAACGGAATCAAACTCTCTGCGCCTTCGAGTGAGAACGTTTTGGCGGTAGCGTACTTCTTTCGCACGAACTCTTCAAAAATCGTTGCATCGGCAAGTTTCGTATAGATCCGAGTTTGAACATCGTGCGACAATGTCAATCGGTTTTGCGTCGTCTCCATGCGTCGCTGGAGCCAATCGCGAATGTTTCGATTGTCAATATGCATGAATTGCGCACCGATGCTGCGGCAGTAGGTGTTGCGCAGTTTTTCTATAATGTCCGCCAACGTTCGGCCGTTGGAATATTCCAGTGTCGGTGAAGTGAAAGGACGCTTGAGATCGTCCTCGGTCAATCCATGTGACTGGGGGTCCAGTTCCGGTGGTCCCTTGCGAGTTAAACCAAGCGGATCAATGCGGGCCATCAAATGCCCGCGAACGCGATACTCGCGAACCAATTGATCGACTCGCTCCTGCATGCGTGCTAACCATAAAACGTCAGGAGTCGGCTCCGGAGCATTGCTATTGCTCGGCGAAGTTACCGCGTCAGCGTCCGAAAACATGGCTTCGGATTGCGCAGCGAGTGAAAACTCCTCGAAGTATCGTTTCCAGACTTCGGATACGCTGTTCGGGTCTTGAATGTAACGTACATATAAGTCGTCGATGTAATCGAGACTGTAAGTGTTCATTTCGTTTCGCTTGCTCAAAGGTTGTAAGCCCAGACGACGCCGAAGTTTCTTTTTTCGACGCGAGGGATAATGGGAGCGGGTGGCTTGACTCGCTCCAGTTGATTAGTAGGCAATTGCTAAATCCAGGGCAATGCCAAGGTTGCAAATCGCGACCAAACCCACCAACGAGGTGCCGTAATCTGCCGCTACCTAATGGGGCGAGGAATCCCATAGTAATTGCCCCAGGTACGAGACCGCCGCATTATAGCTTGATCGACATAACTGCGAACAGGCATTTAACTCATTCTAGTGTGAATTCTATGAGAAAACCCACATCTTTCCGCACGGCCCAAGTCCAAAGACACGGGCGTAAACATACTTGCCAAGCTTGCCACGGCTGACGACAAACATTCGGATTGCTGGTACTATTCGGCCTTCCTGCGGGATCGGCTTTTCACGCGGTAACCACAGGCTCCGAAGAAAAGCGTTCGTCGGGGGTCCAATCTTTTTTTGCTACGAGTAATCATGACAGAATTGAAAACCATCTTATCGACCCTAGATTTTTCGCGAGATCGTTTGCTAGGTTCGCTGGACAGTATTTCCAAGTCCGGTCAAAACACCACAAAAATCTTGGCATGGCGCCCTGGGGTTGGACGCGCACATATCGGTTGGCAAGCGATGCACTGTGCGGCTACGCACGACAGGTATGTCAACGTTCGAATCAAGGGTGGAGAGCCGAATGACATTGCGCTATGCGATGGCTTTGCTGGCGGCTCGACCCCTTCGGATTCCAATGTGCCTACGCTGGATGCAATTCTTGAAAAACTTGCAGCCAACTACAGCGCGTTCAAGTCCTTTCTGCAAACGGCTGACTTGTCGCAAGTCACTGATTTCCCCAACAACGTCAAACGCACAATTGGCGAATCCGCCATTTTGTTAGCCTGGCATGAAGCGCATCACCAAGGGCAAATCCACCTCACATGGAATCTTTATCAGGCCGCACATGCTTAACCCGAGCTGCGGCGGATTGCATTCTCGAATCGTTTAAAAAACGAAGGGAGAGCAAAGCTCCTGCCGAGTTTGCAATGCTTCGAGGTGCCTAGTATCTAGCATCGGTATCGAGTTCTAAGCCAATGGCTTAGGATTCAAACTGGAGACTGATGCTTCGAAACGTCTTGTAGATCGAGTGTGCCAGGGTTTTCGAAACCGTGTGCCAGCGTGATCGCAAGATGTTCT
>JBBRGW010000266.1:0-6228 GCA_038223525.1 Pirellulales bacterium | reverse complement strand
GCTCAACCTATGGCGAGAATGTTGTTCGATCGTTGGTTCCGACCAATCTACGAGAGTGGGAGAAGCTTTGCAAGATTATCGCATCCCGTTCCTATTCAGTGGATCTGCGAATTGCTGGGTTGAACGCCGTCAAGTCTTACTGGACCAAAGATGCATCCCCCCCAGCGTTTCTTTCGTTGGTTCCATCCACCTTGCAAAAATTGATTTCCGACCCGGCAGAGGATGAGCAAGTGCGAATACCGGCTATCGCCGTATTTGCCAAGCTCGCTCACGATTCAAGCGAAGCGGCTAACGATTCAAGCGAAGCGGCTAACGTCGTCGTCGAATGTCTAAAGGGTACCGATAAAGACTCGGCAGTGTTCTACGCACTCGTAGAGGCTCTAGGCCCTTTTGGGCAATTGGGTGCTGCTGGGATCGGGCGACTGATAGATGGACTCAGCGCGAAGGACGCCGAGACTCGTCGCGTCTGCACTGAATCGCTTGGCCAAGTGGGGTCGGTGGCTCGAGATGCTATTCCGGCGCTCGTCGCGTTGATCGTCAATCCCGACGAAGCTGTCGAAGTGAAGAGTCAGGCAGCCAGTTCCCTCAAGCAAATGGGCTCCATGGGTGTTGAATCGCTAATGTCGAGCATAGGGCATCCCGATGCAAAGGTGCGCGAGCATGTGCTTCGGGCTTTGAGTATTGCAGCGAATTCTAACGCAGAAATCGTTGTAACGTTTTTAGGCAAGTTGTCTGATAATCAGGAAGCGGGAAATGTGCGTGCAGCAGCGGCAGCAGGTTTAGGGGCCGTCGGATCCCTGGCCAAGGAATCGACAGCAGTGGCATTGCGGAAAGCTTGTGAGGAAACCGAGCCGACCGAATTGCGAGCGGCCGCGATCATCGCTCTGGCTCGCATCGATCGGGAACAAGCGAGGATCGTGATCGAAGCGAACACGGATGATGCCGAGTGGTTGATCCGTGCGAGCGCTGCGTTTGGTTTGCACCTATGCGGTTCTACATCCGAGAGTATTGAATCGCTGCTGGGACTATTGGACGAATCAGAGCGCGATCAGCTTGTACGAAGCACTTTGAGCGATCTTGGAACATCAGCCTCACCTCACCTTTTAAAAATCGCCCAGAACACAGAAAGATCCATGGCCGAGCGGCTTTGCTGCATTGAAGCCCTGTTTGCAACTCCACCTGTTCCTTGGCCTGAGGTTATCCAGTTGCTCGATGACGACGAGATCGGGGACCAAACGGCAAGTCTTCTTGAATCCGGAGAACTTTTTGAATCTGAGGTTGCACCGCTCCTGATCGGTCGGCTCGGTTCTGGAAAACTAAATGCATCGACGCGTTACCGGATCATTAGAGTGCTAGAAGCGGACGGTTTTGGCGCAGTCGAAGAGGAATCGAAATGGGCTGATACGTTCTCGCTCAATCAGCCTGGAGCAAGTCGCTTCGCTCTTTCAATGCCAAAGAAAAAGAAGACTGCGATAAAACTAGATGCTCCCACATCGCCTCCGCCACCGACTGCGGCTGCTGCTGTATTGCCGTCACCACCCACTGCAGGAGTCGAATTGCCTGCCACGGAAACGACCACCGAGTTTGTGGCGGATGGTTCGAGTGAGAGAGAATTCATCCCTAGACTCATCCCGGGGGACGATCGCAAAGTCGCCGTCTTTTATGGAACAAACAGGCTACCCTTGGCCTCAGAAGTCAAGAGCACGCCGGTAACCTCACTTCATGTTGGGCTTGCTGGTGTCGCGATTGCAATCATGTTTGGATGTTTCTTTTTGTTCCCTCGACAAAGCTGGATTCGCTATGGGATTGCATCTTTGATGGGCATGGGCGCTTTTTCCGCGATCGCATTGCAGGCGATGATCGTAATGAGCTGGCAAGCTGTTGGAAAGGAGCAACCGCGTTACAGCGGGCAGGTGAGCGAAGAGATCCAATACGGAGTTTGTGAAGTATCGATTCCGGCGGGGCACCAGGCAGGCGAACTAGAATCACCCCAATTGTTCAAGTTTGAAGTGACGCTCGACCCGGAAAAACATATTGTACTGACCAATGTCGAATGCATGCCGGTGGAGACGTTTCGCGCAGCCTTGCGATCCGAAATGGATCGCAAGGGTAAGAATATATTTGTATTCATTCACGGATACAATGTTTCCTTCGAGGATGCAGCCCGTAGAACTGCACAAATGGCTTACGACCTCAAATTTGAAGGGGCACCGGTTTTTTATAGTTGGCCATCGCAAGCGAAGTGGTACAGCTATGCGATGGACAAAGACAACATTCAATTGAGCGTCGCTCAGATTCGGAGCTTTCTAATCGATATCGCTACCACATCTCAGGCCGATACGATCAACTTGATTGCACATAGCATGGGAAACGTCGGCCTCACGGCCGCCCTGAGCGAAATCCAGCAAACCTCTACGCCTTACTTCAATCAGGTAGTCTTGGCAGCCCCAGATATTGATGCGGACGTCTTCAAAAATGAGATCGCTTCTAAGATTGTGTCCAAGTCGCATCGAACGACTCTCTATACCTCCAAGTCCGATTTAGCGCTAATCTCATCGCGCTATTTCAACCAGCGAAACCGGGCAGGGGATTCTGGGCCGGAGGTGATTGTGCTAGACGGTATCGAAACCATTGACGCCACGGCCGTGGATAGCAGTTTGCTCGGGCACTCCTATTATGGAAGCAATGTGACCGTACTGGACGACCTTGGGCTGCTTCTCAAGAACAAACCGATCGAATCAAGAGAATACTTGAAAGCCATCGTGCGGGGCCGAAAGCCTTATTGGGCCTTTGAGCCGACGCGCATCTCGCGGGTTCAATCCCGACCCATCGAGATTAGTCGATAGCTAGTCCTTGAATTCAAAATTGGGAGTCTTCTCCCATAGCATGCGAAGTCCATTCAACACCACCAAGACAGTGCTTCCCTCGTGGCCTAGGACACCCATCCACAACGGTAGCTCAAAGAACGTGGATAGCACCAGAATCGCGATCATGACAAAAGCGAAAACCATATTTTGCCGGACCCGTTTTCGGGCCATGCGACTGATCCAAACAGCCATCGGTAAGCCCTTGAGGTCGTCTCGCATCAGGACCACGTCCGCAACCTCCAGCGCGACGTCAGTCCCTGCACCGCCCATTGCGATACCGACGTCTGCCGTCGCGAGAGCGGGCGCATCGTTCACTCCGTCCCCTATCATTGCGATACATCGACCTTTGTTCGCTAGTCGTACTAACTCCGTTACTTTGCCGTCAGGCAACAATCCAGCTCGCACTTCGTCGACGCCGATTTCTTTTGCAATTGCTTGCGCGACGCGCTGATGATCGCCCGTCAAAAGTACGACTTCTTTGATTCCTAATTTTTTGAGCTCCGCAATGGTATGACCTGCCTCGGGACGTAACTTATCCGCAACACCTATTACGCCCCCAGCTTGATCCTCCACCGCAACTGCGATCAACGCGGTTTGTCCCGCTTCTCGGATACGTTCCGCGTTCTCTCGAATTCCCGCGAGAATTTCTACTCGATACGTTTCGAATAAACTTTCCCGTCCAACCCCCACCCAAATGCCATCGACACGTGCAAAAACACCGAGTCCAGTATGGCTATGAAACTCGGTCAGGCCGTTTGACTGCTCTGCGACGCCTTGTTTGCGGGCTTCTTCGATTACGGGGATTGCAAGGGGGTGTTCGCTCTGTTTTTCCACGGCTGCAATCTGTGAAAGGAGCCGAACTAAATTCGTTCCGTGGGTCGTCCATACTTCGGTCACAGCTGGCCGCCCAAGGGTAACGGTTCCGGTCTTGTCCATTGCGATCAAGTCTACTTTACCTAACGTCTCCAGGTGAACCGCCCCTTTAAAAAGAACTCCATGACGACCGGCAAGTGCAATTGCGGACAGCATTACCGATGGAGAACTGACGACTACAGCGCAGGGTGATGCCGCAACGAGCAGCACCATGGCGTGGTAGAACGCGTCATACCAACTGGTCGTATGGATGAGCCTAGCCGCGATGAAGATCATGAAAGCAGAAATGAAAACGCCAATCACGTAAGGTTGTTGCCACGATTCCACGAAGCGTTGGGTCGGCGTTTTCTGAGCTTGTGCTTCGTGCACCATATGTACGATACGTTCCAAGGTCGTGTCGGCGATCGCCTTGGTCATTTCTACGCAAACGGTCCCCTGACCATTCATCGTACCCGAAAAGACAGTCGCGCCGAGTGCTTTATGGATTGGCTCGCTTTCGCCTGTCAACGTGGATTCATCGACCCAGGATTCTCCATTCACCACGACTCCATCGATAGCGAAGCGTTCGCCAGGTCGTACGCGCACAGTATCTCCCAAAGCGAGCGATTCGACCTCAACAAGTTCATCCAGCGAGGAATCTTTCGAGACGCGTGTCGCTTGTCGAGGCCTCAATTGCACAAGGGATTCGATGGAACGGTTTGTGCGATACGTTGCAAATGCCTCAAGCGTTCCGCTTAACGAAAACAGAAAGAGCAACACTGCTCCCTCGCCCCAATCACCTAAAATCGCAGCACCTATCGCCGCAACAACCATCAGCGTGTCGACGTTGAGCTCTCCTCGAAAGATTGCGGAGATCGACTCTTTGAGCGGTCGAAATCCGCCTGCGATATATGCAACCAGCCAGATTGCGATGGTCGCACGGAACGGAGCGTCGAACCCCAAGGAAAGCAAAAACCCCAATCCCGCAAAACACGCGCACACCGCGGTTGAAATTGCGCTTGCAATCGGGGGTGTGGAAAGTGTGTGCTTTGGTGCAGTCGGAGTATTGCTTGTCAATTCACTTCCTGGTTGTAAGGTGCATCTGGACTACCGATCGGCAAACAGTTTCAATGCATCCAGCACATCGAACATCTGCTTTTGCGTGATGTCCGACCACTTGCTCGATCGATGACGAACGATACATAGTTTAAACTGTTCCATTGCATCCGATACGTCTGGCGGGAGATCAGGCAAGCCAACGAAAGGGTTTCCCGGATCTTTGGATGCGTCAAACGATTCCGATTCGAAGGGAGGATCGCCTGGCTGCGAGTCACCGGCCATCGAGGGATCGTAATCCTCATCACCAAAGTCGGGCCCTTCCGCGAGTGGGCCGCTCGATTCGAGACGATCTCGCTTTTCACGATCCGACTCTTCTTCAGATTCGGCTGTCAACGCATCATAGTCGTCATCGACTTCCGAAGTGATGAGCTCCTCATCTTTGGGCGCATTCTTCGGATCACCTCCGCTTGATTCCCATCGAGTCTTTCTCATTTCTGAGATGCTCCACTTGCTCTGCATCGCCCCTTCGAGCCACAATTCTGCATCGTCCCAATCGATGGCAGCCAAAAAGTGGCTCCAAAAAAGTCCAGGGTAACTTGAACTCGTCGTGCCAAATCGCTCGTGGACGCGCCGAAGTCTGCCAACATGCTGGCTAGTGACAGCCCCAACTTGCTTTGCCCACGTTTCATCGCTAAAACTGCTGGAAGCAGCTTCTGCGGATATCAAAGCAGATCGCCACTCCGAGATAATCTTTCCCTTTTCCCAGTTCGTTTGGCTAATCAGCGTATGCCACTGGCCAACAAATGGCTCCGTTACCGTTTGAGCTTGTTGGTCAAGTTCCGATGGTGTTTCAAGCGCCAATGGGGCAATTTCTTCGGACGTTTCGACGTTGGACAAGAATGCAGGGGGTGGTGTCATATGCAATCGTTGCAGGAGTGTAGAAATTGACTTGCTTCGAGCTCGGCCTAATGTTGCTTGCTCGACTTCGTGGATGTAAGAGAGTACAGCATGGGTAGACGTTCACCAACGTCCTAACTCCATGTTCTACCTGGAATGATTTGCAAACCGATCAGAGGATGTCACTTATAGAAACTTTTCGGGCGGGAAAGACTGGTTTGCGGCGGCGATTTCCATGTGCATAACCCGTCGATATCGCGAGTAAAGAATAAACGCTAGAGTCATGCCGGATGTTAAGACGTTTGGGCGGTAACCTGGGCTCGCCATCGCTTCGCTGTAACTGGCTGCCGAAACCAGTATTTTTGCCCTAGCCATACGAACAGCAGGACCGTTCCCGCCCGTCGGAATGACCGAGCAACTACTAACACTACCCCCAAAAGAAGTGGTCAAAGCACTGGAACACTTTTCCTGGATTGATGCTAGTGGATTACGGTTTGATGCGAATCCCTGCTGCCCTATGCAGAGCGTGCTTTCCAAACTTCTTGGCAATGTC
>JBBRGW010000265.1:0-6254 GCA_038223525.1 Pirellulales bacterium | reverse complement strand
GTCGTCTACCAAACGGCTCCAGCTCTTACGCTCTTTTGTACAAATACTTGCGACCATGTTGGCTACTCCTCTGAACATTCTCGAGATTCAACTTCTCGCTTGAGCGTTGCCATGATCCGTCCACGCGAAACGTAAAGTGAGCCCGCAGTCATCCCAAGTTCCTTGGCCACTTCCACAACACTCTCACCTTCGACGACCGTTCTCCAGAATGCGCTGAAGGTCGCTTTCGAAACTCGCGATGCAACACGCAATGCGGCCCACTGAAGCACCTGTCTTTGGTACTCGCGATCCCAGTGCTCTTGGAGTATCTGCTTGGTCGAATTGCGATCGGTCAACACAGCACCGTCCTGCAATCGCTCGGTGTGACGCGGGGTCTTGCGAGTCAAGTAATTAAGCGCGGTGTTTCTAGATAGTTTTGCCAACCAACCTCGGAAAGCGAACGCATGCGATCGGTGCTCGTATTTATCGATCGCTCGGTAAATGGCGAGCCAAATCTCCTGCACTACGTCCTGCTGGTCGCACGCGGGCAGCCCAGCGGCGGCGACCATACGAGTCAAAACGGGTCGATAGATATCGTGAAACTCCTCCCAGGCCGTTTCATCCTGACCGTTCTTCAGCCGCTTGAGCAAGCTGAGTCGAGTATCTGGGAAGTCTGGCATGGGTGATTCTCACGCGAAAAAGCAGGGTTATTTTGCCTCACACCTTAAAAACACATTATGTCCCGACAATCTAACAGCATTCCCGAAAATCTTTAAAACATTGTGGCCGGTGTGAATCGGCCGTACTGCCCCCTCACAAAACAAACGCTTGCCCCATTACCTATTGGTCCGTCAACGTTTAACTTTAGGGTTGTGAGCGACAAGGCGCTACAGCCTCTCGCGTTTTACCAACGCAGGAAATATTCGGATCCAAAGTCCAACCACCAAGAGCGTCCCAAGCCCTCCAATCGCAACCGAGGGAACCGTTCCGAACAGGGCAGCCATCATCCCCGATTCGAACTCGCCAAGCTGGTTGGAAGCACCAATGAATACCGAATTCACAGCGCTCACACGCCCGCGCATGGCGTCCGGCGTTTCTAATTGAACAAGAGATTGCCGAATGACCACGCTGACACAGTCGGCAGCACCCATGACGATGAGCGTAGCGATTGAGAACCAGAACGAGGTAGAGAAGGCAAATGCAATCGTGCTGACCCCGAAGATTGCGACCGAGATAAAAAGTTGATGACCGACTCTACTTCTAAGCGGGAACCTTGAGAGAAAATACGTCATTACCAGTGCGCCCACAGCTGGCCCGGCTTGCAAAAGCCCAAGCCCTGTTGGGCCAACATGCAGTATGTCCTTCGCAAAAATAGGGAGCATGGCTGTCGCGCCACCCAGCAACACCGCGAACAAGTCCAGAGAGATAGCTCCAAGGATTACGGGATTGGCTTTGATGAAATGAATGCCTGCTAAAAGCGAGTCATTCTCAATCGAACGTCGCACCGCAACGCGAACGGCAGGCATCGTAAACATCGAAACGCTTGCCAATAAAAAAAGGATGCTTGCCACCGCATAGACGGAGGTGATGCCGGCCAGAAAGACGACTCCCGCTAAGGCAGGCCCCCCGATGATTGCAATTTGAGTGGCTGCCGTGGATATTGCTAAACCTCTAGGAAAAGCCCCAACAGGAAGGGTATTGGGCAGAATCGACTGCATGGTCGGCATCTCAAAAGCCCGAGCCGCACCAATCAACGCGATCAAGCCAAAGATTCCTTCGCGTGACAGCATCTGTTTCCAACTACCGAAAGCGAGCGTTCCACATGCGATCAACTGCACCACGGTACAAAGGAAGGCGATCCATTTGCGATTGTAGCGATCGGCAATCGCGCCGGCCCATAGCGTTAACGCAATTCGGGGCAAGAATTGCACGAGACCAACGAGGCCAAGGTCAAACGGGTTGCCGGTGAGATCATAAACAGTCCAGCCTGTTGCAACGGTCTGCATCTGATAAGCGCTCATCGAAGAAACGCGAGCCATCCAATAATGACGAAACGGTCGAATTCGAAACAGCGAGCCCGTTTCCGCTTCTGAGTTCGCCTCAGCATCCGAACCGTCGTTCGCAATGTCGTTCGCAATGTCGTTGTTCATCAGTTCAAGTTGGACGAATCAGTTACTCTTGGGGAAATGATAGTGGAGTTGGGAATTGTATCGAGTTTTGATTCTCCTAGTGCCGCAACTCCTAAATAAGCCTCCACCAGAACCCGCACCGAAAGTCGTCAAGACTTTCGGCTTAAGCTGTTCCAGCCCTGCACACGTAAGTGTGCAAAATACGTAGGCGAGTCTCTCCGAGACGCGTAGAAATCAGCGTCTCGGAGAGACGCTGCTACGTGAATTAGACGAAGAAACTGAAAACGTACGGCACTTATTAATCACCAGCGAAGATCGGAAGTTGTGAACACAAGCGAGCCCCCCTACAATCTGTTCAGTCCGTTCGTTGCTCCATACAGTACAGTTAACCTAGGTTTTAAATATGATCGTGATTACATCCCTAGCCGCCGCCTTTTTGGCAACTATGTTGGCTTACTCCGACGTCGAGTCCTCATGGCCAGCTTTTCTCGGTCAAGGCGCGTTGGCATCGAAGGCTGGTCAAACTCCGGTCCGCTGGACACCCGAGGAAGGAATACTTTGGAAAGTGAAAACACCAGGGCACGGCCAGTCGAGCCCGGTATCGTGGGGAGACAAAGTATTTCTTACGTCCACAGATGGACCGAAGAAAGACGACTACCACGTGCTCTGTTTCTCCGCAGCCGACGGAAAAGTGCTTTGGGACTACTCTTTTAAGAACTCGGACCCTGTCGAAAACAGCGTTTACGTGAGCCGCGCTGCTCCGACCCCCGTCGTGGATAAAGATCTTGTGATCACCTTCTTTGAGAGCGGGGACGTCATTGCACTCGACCATGCGGGCAAAAAAGTTTGGGAGATCAATATCACCGACAAGTACGGGAAGTTCAAAAACAAATTCGGCTTGAGCGGCTCTCCTGTTCAGAATCGAAATAATCTCTTCATCCTAGTCGATGACGAAGGACCCAGCTACTTGCTCGCGTTGGACAAAGCATCGGGCAAGGAAATCTGGAAGCAAGAACGAACTTCGCGAAACAGTTGGTCCTCTCCCGCGATGCACACCATCGAGGGAGTTGAGCAGGTTGTCGTGAGTTCAGCCGGGTCGGTGGATGGATACGATTGCTTGACGGGAAAACTACTGTGGACCTTCACCGATGTTGGCGGTAACACGGCATGCACCCCAGTCTCCATCGGCGACGGAAAATTCTTTATCGCTGCATCCGCAGGGCGCGATGGAGGAAACGCTGAAATGGCTAGAAAATCGAACGCCTTGATGCAAGTCAGCAAGAAGTCGGACAATTGGAAGGCGGAAGTACTTTGGAACGCAGAGGAAGCGACTCCGTCTTGGGCTTCCCCGATTGTTCATAAAGGGTGCGCGTATTGGGTCAACACCAAAGGGCTCCTCTACTGCTTCGACCTGGCAACCGGCAAATTGAATTACAAAGAACGATTGAAGCAATCGTGCTGGGCAACTCCGGTCGGCGTTGGTGAACATGTGTACTTCTTCGGCAAAGATGGACTCACCACAGTGATCGCCGCAGGTAGTGAGTTTCGCTCCTTATCCGAGAATCAACTTTGGGACCCAAATGCGATCGCAGTCGATGGCGCTGCCGGCGCCAAAGAACCTACCGAAGAACGACGTAATGCCGCTGCCATGTTTTCAGGCCCAACACAGTACGGATACGCAGTCGTTGGCAATAAGTTCCTTATGCGAACCGGCGATACGCTGTACTGCATCGGCAAGTAAGTTATGCGATGCTCCAAAGCTCCATCAATCGGATCGCGTGCTGAGCCGCTTGTACCATGTAGTCAAGCGATGCAAACTCGCGAACCGAGTGGATGTTGAGTGCCGCGGCCAATCTCCTCGTCGCATGTAAACAGGATTCGAATTGGCCCATGGGGAACCGACGGATTCTCCGCCCAAAACTGAATGCATTGCATGATTACCGCAACCCCCGCTTTGTCATCTCCTCCTAATAGTGTGCGGCCATCCGTGGTGATCAAGGTATGTCCAACCAGGGAGCTCAACTCGGGTGTTGATTCTAGATCGATTCGTTCTCCCGAAAGCAATGTGATCTCTTTGCCATCGTAGTTCTCAATGACTTGTGGCTTGCAGCCGTACCCGGGAGCTTCCGGGGAGGTGTCCAAGTGTGCATTGAGCAAGACGGTCGGAGCAGCGCGGTCGACGTTGGATGGGACTGTCCCCCAAACCAGGCCATGTTCATCTTGATGCGCGTCCTCAATGCCCATTTCAAGAAGTTGTTTTCGATTGATCATGAAATGAAATTGTGTTTAGGCGAGCGGCAATACAAGAAGTACCTGTAGTGGAATTCGCCAGTATTCTGCAGTGTTTGGAACTCTGGTCAGTTCCACTTATGTCTCAACAGGCAGGTTACTTTTTATTTGGAATGGCAGCCGATACAGTTGTGGGCTAACTTCGTCGTGGGAGCGGCCGCTAACCATTCCTTGGCCTTGGCTTCGTATTCCGAATCGGGAAGTTCTTTTGCGATGGCTTCGAGCTGTTCTTTGGATTTATCCAGCTTGCCAAGTAGACGGTATGTATCAGCTAAACCCATGCGCAATTCCCCTCGGGGGTGTGTGCCGAGCGAGTCGAGATGATCCGCTTGCTTTTTGAAGATGGTCTCAAAATCCTCAAGAACCGTTTTGAGAAGTGAATCTCTCATAGCGGCGGGCGTATTGCGAGATGCGGGCAGCAGCACCGAGGCACGCGGGATTCTCACTCCTACATTGTCTGGATCCAATCGAACAGCGTCATCCATTTCCTTGAGCCCTGCAGTCCAAAGCGGAAAGGCTTGTACTGGTTGGCCTTTTCCGAAAAGTTGACCTGCTTGGAATACATGGATAGCTCCTCGCCATACCATCGCCTCTGCATTCTTGGGTTCCAGTTTGATCGCTTTGTCGCATTCGGCTTCACCTCGTTTCAGGGCATCGTCATCCCCGCCGAATCCAGCAAAGATGTCCTCACGGACAACCAAATCGAAACGTCGTTCTGCTTCGGGCTTTTTTTCAACCTTGGTTGGTTCCTGCGGCGCATTCGCCAGCGTTGCGCTGGCAATAGAAGCGACACTCAATCCACTTACAACCCAACGATTCCACTTTTGCATGACCGGTTTTCCTTGACTTGTTCAAGCTTGATAGACTTTGATTCACCGTTTTGTAGGTTCGTGTCAACTTCGAAAGTATTGGAATGAAAAAGGGTTACCTTCAGTGCCAACGGGACAATGACCAAATTGCGTAAACTAATGCCATTTCATACCTCCGATCAAACCAAAGGCTCGACATGCAAACCTTCCGTGTCATCGATTCTCACACTGGCGGCGAACCGACTCGTACGATAGTGGATGCAGGCCCCCGATTGAAAGGGCATTCCATTTCGGACCAGCTCGCTGACATGCGCAGCAACCATGACGGGTATCGCAAAGCCATCGTCAATGAACCGAGGGGATCAGAGGTGATGGTCGGAGCCTATTTGACGCCTCCCCAGGATCCCAAAAATCATTGCGGCATCATCTTCTTTAACAATGTTGGTTACCTGGGAATGTGCGGGCACGGTACGATCGGTGTCGTCGCAACCCTCGCTTATTTAGGCAAACTGGGATTCGGGTTGCACCGTTTCGAAACCATTGCTGGAACCGTTAGCGCGACGCTTCACGAAGACTCGACGGTCTCCATCGAAAATGTCCCAAGCTATCGATCTCACACCAAAGTGGAATTGTTCGTTGAAGGGGTAGGGAATCTGAAGGCCGATATCGCTTATGCGGGCAACTGGTTCTGCTTGGTCAACGCACCGAGTCCAAACGATCTAGACCGCCCTACCACCGAACTGCTAGACCTCACCATAAAAATCCTTGCGTCGTGTCGGCGCAAATTCCCCGAAGTGGACCATGTAGAGTTTTTTGGTCCACCGAAAAACACCTCCTCGGACTCAAGGAGTTTTGTTTTGTGTCCGGGTGGAATGTACGACAGGTCACCGTGCGGAACCGGTACGAGTGCCAAGCTCGCATGTTTGGCGGCGGATCAGAAACTGGCCGAAGGGGAAACTTGGGTTCAAGAGAGTATTATCGGAAGCAGGTTTCAGGCATCGTATCGTTGGATCGATCGAGAGTTTGGGAGTGTGTCACCCAAGATAAC